>JAEWHG010000150.1 GCA_023387935.1 Bacillota bacterium | reverse complement strand
TATTTAAATAGAGCTAAATTTTAGTTTGAGCAGAGCCATAATATAAAACAAGCCTAGTTTTACTTTTTTTGTCCTGCAATAATTTTAACCATATCTTCTATTGTAGAGTTGGCAGGTATTTCAAAAGAACCAGATTTTAATTTTACTGCAAGATTTAAACTTTCTGCTACTTGTATAAATTCATTTGTATCGGATATTAATCCATTTTCTTTAAGTATTTTTGCAACCCCTGATCCAGGAGTACCATTTGGAATAGTAATTGTTATTGTTTGTGAAACAACTGGATTTTCCTGTTCTACTTCGTTTTCAGTAGGTTTTTGTTCCGTGTTTTCAGGATCTTTTGTTTGTTCATTTGTTGCTTCATCATCTTTAATTTCTTCTTTTTCTAGCTCTTCTTTATTTTCTAAATCTGTTTTATCATCATTTTTGTCTATTATTGAATCCGTATCTTCATTTTCAGAAACATATGTAGAATTATCTGTTAAAACAGTATTTGAAGAATCATCAAACCAATTTCCTAAATTCCACGAAAGGACAGCAAACATTACACTAGCTACAGCTATAGCAAAAAAAACATCGGAATAATCATGTAAAAAATCTTTTATTTTATCCATTTGAATCATCTCCTCGTGACTTTATCATATAATTTAGAATATCATAAAGAGAGATAATCATCAACAAAGACATAGTAATGTAATAATTGCCAGTGTAATAAAGTGTATTATTAAATTTGATAATTCTTAATGATTATAGTAAGGAAACTTCTTTTAAAGTTGATTTCCATTAAGTACAGTGATAAAATAAAAAGGAAATCCATTTGCAAGGTGTAGACAGGAGGGTAAAGTATGAAAGACGAAATAGTGGAGTGGATAAAAACTATTATATTATCCCTAGTAATTGCTTTAGTAATTACGACTTTTGTAAAACCAACTATTGTTAAAAATTACTCTATGAGTCCAACATTAGAGGAAAATGATTTTTTGCTTATAAATAGGTTTTTATATAAAAGGACGGAGCCTAAAAAAGGAGATATAGTTGTTTTCAAATCTAATTTAAAAACTGAGAATGGTAATGATAAATTGTTAATTAAGCGTGTAATAGCTGTTCCAGGTGACAAGTTATTAATTAATGATGGCCAGGTTTTCGTTAACGATGTACTTTTAGAAGAAGATTATATTCCAGGAGTGTATACGAATGGATATATAGATACTGTAATACCTGAAGGAAAAGTTTTTGTAATGGGAGACAACAGAGGAAATAGTTTAGATAGTAGAGATCCTTCTTTGGGTTTAGTAGATTTTGATGCAATTATGGGAAAAGCTTTTGTGCGACTATTCCCATTTAATAAAATTGGATTATTAAAGTAGTAAATAATAATTCCTAGCCTATGCTAGGAATTATTATTTTTTAAGCACTTAAAATTTTAAGTAAAGTTTAAAATTGAGTGCGACATAAAGTTTGTGAGCGTAAGGGAACAATTTTTATTTTTTTAATAAAAAAATAAAAATTGGAGCAATATATATACGAGGTATATTATTTGGAGGTGTATATATGAATGTAAGGGATGTAATGACGAATAAGATCTATGCTGCATTGCCAAATGCTCCAATTACTGAGGTCGCAAAAAAAATGAAAGAATTAAATGTAGGTTCTATTCCTGTATGTGATAATCAAGATAAGCCTTTAGGTATTATTACAGATAGGGATATTGTGTTAAGATGTATGGTTGATGGAGTGGATACGGGCTCCAATGTAAGTGATGTAATGTCTAAAGGCATTGTATCTGTTACTCCAGATACTCATATTCATGAAGCAGCTAGAATAATGGGAGAAAATCAAGTTAGAAGACTACCCGTTGTTGAAAATGAGAAAATAGTAGGTATGGTTTCTATAGGAGATTTGGCAGTGAGAAATGATTATGAAAATGAGGCAGGAGAAGCCTTAAGTAATATTTCTACCCCTAGTAAACCTATGGTATAATAAATAGTTCCTGCTTTTAGCAGGAACTATTTTAATTAATCCTATGTTATTTTATAGTAAAAAATGGGTAAGTTATTCAGGAATGTTATATTACATATAAAACAAGAATATAATGTATATGCTATAGTAAAATACACGAAAAGAGAACTAGGGGGAGTAGATATGATACAAGATAAAAACAAATCTAGTATTAATGTTAAAGTAGAAGAGAAGGGCGTATTTCAGTATGATAAGGGCATATCTTTAGAAGAAATAAGCCATGATTTTAAAGAGGAAGGTCCACACCAAATAGTAGGTGCTATCGTTGATAATCAATTAAAAGAGCTAAGTTATATTTTAAATGAAGATTGTGATGTTAGATTTATAAATGAATGCTCTCCTATTGGAGCTAGAATTTACCAAAGAAGCCTATCTTTTGTTTTTATAAGAGCCTGTATGGAGCTGTTTTCAGGCTGTAGGGTTTCTGTAGAACATTCTTTAAGTAAAGGTCTATATTGTGAAATTCATTATAAAAGACAAATTGATGCAAACGATACTCAGCGTATAGAGAAACGTATGAAAGAGATTATAGCAGAAGATGTTCCTATGACGAAAAATAGGGTGCCTGTAGATGAGGCAATAGATATTTTTAGAGAATATGGACAGATGGGAAAAGTAAATTTAATGAAGTATAGAGATAAACCTTATATAAACATCTATCAGTGTGGTTGGTTAAAAAATTATTTCTATGGATATATGGTGCCTTCTACTGGATATTTGAAAAAATTTAAATTGAAGTTCTATAGCCCTGGTGTAATCATACAGCTACCGACAAAAGAGGCTCATTGTGAAATTCCTAAATTTGAAGAGCAACCTAAGCTTTTTAAAATCTTCAGAGAAACAGAAAAATGGGCAAAAATTTTAGAGATTGATCATGTTGCAGCTTTAAATGATCTGATAGTGAGTAAAAAACAAGGTGAATTTATTCGTATTGCAGAAGCACTTCATGAAAAGAAAATTGCTAAAATTGCAGACAGTATTACGGAACAGATTAATGAGAAAAAGTTGATTTTAATTGCAGGACCATCTTCATCTGGCAAAACCACATTTTCTAAAAGGCTAGAAATTCATTTAAAAGTAAATGGATTGAACCCTGTTTCTATTTCTTTAGATGACTATTTTGTAAATAGGGAAAATACGCCATTAGATGAAGATGGAGAATTCGATTTTGAATCATTAAATGCTATTGATTTAGAGCTTTTCAATAAAGATTTAGAAAAAATATTGGCAGGGGAAGAAGTTGAAATACCTACATTTAATTTCCATCTAGGAATGAGAGAATATAGAGGACATAAGATTAGAATTAAAGAGGATCAGCCTTTAATATTGGAAGGTATTCATTGCTTAAATGATGAATTAACAAAGGCTATACCAAGAAATAATAAATTTAAAATTTATATAAGTGCTTTAACACAATTGAACGTTGATGAACATAATCGCATACCTACTACGGATACAAGACTGATTAGAAGACTAGTAAGAGATAGTAAGTTTAGATCCAATGATGCGAATCGGACATTATTTTTGTGGCAATCCGTTAGAAGAGGTGAGGAGAGAAATATTTTTCCGTTTCAAGAGGAATCTGATGTTATGTTTAACTCGGCTCTATTCTATGAACTATGTGTTCTTAAAAAATATGCAGAACCACTACTAAGGCAGGTAGATACTACGAGTCCTTACCATGCTGAAGCAAAGAGATTACTAAAATTTCTTAATTATTTCGTCAACCTAGAAAATGAAGAAGATATACCAAAAACTTCAATTTTAAGAGAATTTATAGCTGGAAGCAGTTTTCATTAAAAAAGTATTGACTAAGCTTAGTTAATTTTATATATTCAATCTGCAAGCTAATATAATTTTTTTGATAGAAGGTGGCATAATGCATATTAATCTTGAAAAAATATTAGATAATAACAGAAATAAAATAGAGTATGGAAGTTTACCTACTTATATTCCAGAGCTAAGTAAAGCTAAAAAAGATATTTTGGGAATTTATATTAGTCAGTTAGACGGATCAGAATATATGGCAGGGGATTATGAATACAAATTTACAATTCAAAGTATATCTAAAGTAATTACTCTGATAATGGCCTTAGAAGATTGGGGCTCTGATTATGTTTTCGAAAGAGTAGGAATGGAGCCTACTGGAGATGCTTTTAACTCAATGATGAAGCTTGAAATAGTTAGACCTTCAAAGCCATTTAATCCTCTTATTAATGCGGGAGCTATTGCAGTTACGTCTATGATTAAAGGAAAATCATCGGAAGATAAAATTAAACGCATAATGAGTTTTTTTAAATTAATTACTCAAAATCCAGAACTTGAAATTAATAATTCCATATATTTGTCAGAAAAGAAAACAGGGGACAGAAATAGGGCTATGGCATATTTTATGAAGGATGTTGGCGTAATCAATGGAGATGTAGAAGATAATTTAGATACATATTTTAAGCAATGTTCAATAGAGGTTACTTGCAAAGAAATATCTAGAATAGGGTTGTTTTTAAGCGGTGATGGTGTGCTTAAGGAAACAGGAGAACAGCTAATTAATCCAAAACATAGTAAGATTGCTAAGGCATTTATGACTACCTGTGGTATGTATAATGCATCTGGTGAATTTGCCATAAATGTTGGTATTCCTGCAAAAAGTGGTGTTGGTGGTGGCATTATGGCAGTAGTGCCTGATAAAATGGGGATCGGTGTTGTAGGACCTTCCCTGGACGAAAAAGGCAATAGTATAGCAGGAGTTGGAGTGCTAGAGGAATTATCAAAGACATTAAACTTAAGTATTTTTTAGATATAAATAAAATCTTTTTAAAATCTATGTAGGTCAATCTCTTATTGTAAATACAACAAGGTTCCCCGGGAACCATTAGTAATCTCTGATTGCGTTAATGGGTGGGATTCTTATTAAAAAATATTATAATAGAACTTTCCTATAGATTATAAAAAAAGAAGACATGGCGTTCATGTCTTCTTTTATTCCGATTGAGTAAATAACCTAGGGGGAGGTTACATTACTCCATTTAATATATTTTAAATATTAAAAGGGGGAGTGGGAAAATAGTATTGATATCACAACATTAATTAATTTACCATTTATAATTATTAAAATCAACAAAAAAAACGCTTATTACAATTAATTAATAAGTAGGTAGAATTAAGGATTGTATAATATTCCTTTTATTATTCCATAATAAGGATATGGAGGGATATTTATGACGAGCAAACAGGATAAAAAAAATGAAAATGAGTTTACGCCAGATATGATGTTAAAATATGAAATTGCTGAAGAACTGGGCCTAATTGATAAATTAAAACAGCTTGGTTGGGGTGGACTTACAGCTAAGGAAACAGGAAGAATTGGAGGTTTAATGACAGTCAGAAAAAAACAAAAGAAAAAGGGGAATTAATAATGGTTGAACAATACGGTGGATTTGCCTACCTTTATGATCGCTTAATGGAAGATGTAGATTATATAGAATGGGCAAATTACATTGAAAAGATAATGATTCAAGAAAATAAAAAGCCGCATAAAATATTAGAGCTAGCATGTGGAACGGGAAATATTACGATACAGCTTGCTAATAAGGGATATGACGTAATTGGATTAGATATATCACAGGACATGCTCATGGTTGCAAAAGATAAATCATTACGTAATAATAAAAATATACTTTTTATAGAGCAAGATATGATTGAATTAGAATTAGATGAAAAATTTGATTGTGTTTTAAGTATGTGTGATGGAATAAATTATATTGTTGATGAAGATGATTTAGCTCAAGTCTTCAAAAATGTGTATGATGCTTTAGAAGATGAGGGCATTTTTATTTTTGATATTAGCTCTCATTATAAAATTAAAAATATTTTAGGAAATAATATTTTCGGTGAAAATTTAGAAGATGTATGTTATCTATGGCAAAATTATTTCGATGAAGATAGCAATATTATTGAAATGGAACTTACATTTTTTATTCAAGAGGGAAAATACTACAAAAAAGAAGAAGAATACCATGCTCAAAGGGCTTATGAAGTAGATGAAATTATTCATATTTTAAATGAGCAGCATTTTAAAGATATTAAAGTGTACGACGGTTTTAATTTTGATTTACCTAAAAATAATAGTGAGCGTATTTTTTTTGTCGTGAAAAAGTAAAATGTGAATAAATGTTAAAAATACTGTCAAGAATAGTATCTAAAGTGCGTCATATGTGTATTTTCAAGGCAATGATAATATATTGACATAGAATATGCTGTATGATAGACTGAAAAAGAATAAAGGTATATAAACCTAGGTTCAATAATGTTTTAGGAGGAGTATTTTATGGAAAAAGGTACAGTAAAATGGTTTAACTCAGAAAAAGGTTATGGATTCATTTCAAGAGAAAATGGAGACGACGTATTCGTACATTTCTCAGCAATTACAATGGATGGATTCAAAACATTAGAAGAAGGTCAAGCGGTTCAATTTGAAATAGTTCAAGGTGAAAAAGGACCTCAAGCTACTAATGTATCAAGAGCATAATTAAACTAGTTTTTTCAATACTAAATTAGAGTATGTAATCTACAGTTACTAAAAACCCATGGGTTTACATAGAGTTTTAGATTAGTACTTGTTATACTGTGGTTAAATACTGAAAAACAGGTTGGATTACCAACTTGTTTTTTTATGACGAATAGGAAAGTTCTTCTTTGATGTTTTAAATAGAAAAGAACTTTCCGTAAATGAGTTTCAAAAAAAGCTTCCTAAGAATGCTTCTTTAGAAGCTTTTTTTATTAATATAGGAAATACTAAATAAGTAAAAATTAATAAGAAGGTGATATTTATGAAAAGTACAATAATAAGAGCAACTGCTGCATCAAATAAAATGAGAATTTTTGTGGCGAATACAACAGCAATGGTGGATAAAGTACAAAAACTCCATGAAGCATCACCAGTGGCAATTGCAGCTTTAGGAAGAACCCTTACTGCTACTTCTATTATGGGGCTTATGCTAAAATCAGAAAAGGAAAAAATAACAGTTACTATTAATGGAGGAGGTCCATTGGGATCAATCGTAGTAGTGGGGAATTCGAAAGGTAATGTTAAAGGCTATGTTTCTCATCCTAATACAGAAAGCACAAACCTTTATCCAGGTAAGTTAGATGTAGGAAGTGCAGTTGGAAGGGACGGTAATATTACAGTTATTAGGGACTTAGGACTTAAAGAGCCGTATGTGGGCTCATATCCTCTATCTACTGGAGAAATTGCAGAGGATTTTGCTGCTTACTTTGCATTTTCGGAACAACAGCCTTCTGGGGTAGCATTAGGAGTTTTAGTGGATGTAGATTATACAATAAAGGCTTCTGGTGGATATATAGTTCAAATTTTACCTGATATAGATGAGGAAACATTGACACAGCTAGAAGAAAGATTAGGATCATTAGAGCCTATAACATCTATTATTGATAAGATTCAAAGTCCAGAGGAAATATTGAATTATATATTAGGAGAGTTTGAACCTACAGTTTTAGAAACCTATGAGGTAGATTTCATATGTGATTGTAACGAAGAAAGATTAGAACAAGTTTTAATGAGCATTGGGGAAAAGGATTTAAGAGAAATCGTGGAAGAGGATAAACAAGCAGAATTAGTATGCCATTTCTGCAATAAAAAATATCACTTTGATGAAGAAAGTTTGACAAGGTTATTGGACGAAATAACGAATAAAAATTAATCGTATAAATTAGTAAAGAACCGAAAAAGTAAGGAAATTAACAGAAAAACAAATATACTGCACTAAAACCCGTAAAATTATTAATAATTTAGTTTGTAATGGATGACAAAATGTGTTATAATTAATTTTGTCATTACATTTGGGCGCATAGCTCAGCTGGGAGAGCACCTGCCTTACAAGCAGGGGGTCACAGGTTCGAGCCCTGTTGCGCCCACCAGCCCAGATAGCTCAGTCGGTAGAGCAGGGGACTGAAAATCCCCGTGTCGGTGGTTCGATTCCGCCTCTGGGCACCAAAATTATATTGTTGTTATGACAAAATTCCATTTGTACTCAAATGCGGCGACATAGCCAAGTGGTAAGGCAGAGGTCTGCAAAACCTTTATTCCCCAGTTCAAATCTGGGTGTCGCCTCCAAATGAATACAGGGTTTGAGGACTTTTCCTAAGATGCGAAAATCTTTAAAAGTGTCCTAAAAGCATCCATTTAAAAAAGTGGAGTAAAAAAGCAGCTAATTCTTAGAGGAATAGCTGCTTTTTTATTTTATAACTATATCACAATTTTTAGGTTGTTTCATAATATATATTATAACTAAAGATAAACTTTATTATAAGTTAATAGTTACTCAATTTGAAAAGGTGGTGTAATCAATGAGTGGAACTATTGAAAATAAAGGTTGTTTTGGAGGATGCGGAAATAATTCATCTTCTCTAATTATCTTAATTATTATATTATGCTTTGTATTTGGAAATAAACGCAAATGCGGCTGCGGACGTGATTTTTGCGATTGTAAAAGATAGATAAAATAAGAGTAGGGCTTAGGCTCTACTCTTATTTTTATATCTTTACACCAACGTACATACTGATATTAATATATTCAAGAATACATGGGTAAAAAGAACTTTGCAAGTAGCTGAGATGGATTATTAGCTTCTACTATTGTTAACCAAAATAAAATGCCTAGTAATATAAGCTTTATAGGAAAATCTGTATGAAAAATCCAATCAGAATTGAATAAAATACGTTTTAATATTGAAATTTATGGTAATTAAATATTAGATTGGTAAACCAAATGTTTTTTTGGGTATATAATAAAAAATATTATAACTGGATTATTTTAAATAATATGTAATGATATCCTTAGAATAGTATTAAATATTAGACATATACTACTATTACAGCAGAAGGGAGTGATTAAATTTGGACATACTATCTATTTTTGCAGAAAAAAATGCAAATAAGATACAAGATCGGATACGGCCTGTACTTGAATCTTTTTATAATGAAGGTATTGATTTGCAAGAAAGAATATATTATGTAGATACTCTTTACAATTTAAACTATAGTGTTGATATTGGAAGCATAAAAGATTACCCTATTAATGATTTTATAAATATCTTTAAATTTTGTATAGCAAATGCTATTTGTGAATATATAATGGAAGTTGAAGAACCTAATTTAATTGAACATGTTATTAGTAGTGAATACTGTTATTTTGATGTTAGGGAAAGACTAGAAATTTACAAAAATTCTCTAAACATATTAAATGAGGAGAATTCCTATAGTTTTATTTCAAAGCCTGGTACTATTAACACCAAATCAAAGATATTACAAAATATAATTGATTATTTAGACAATAACAATGAAATAAATTTAAACGGATTTATATTATTTAGATTAAAGGACTATTTACTAGAGTTAACTGAAACTGTTGAGAAAGCAGTGGAAGATTTCTTAGTAGATAAGGAATATAATGAGTTTATTAAGTTATTAAAGTATTTTGTGGATATTCAAGAATCTAAACTGGATAAGATAAATATTGTATTTGATGAAAGTGTTAGATTTAAATTATATGATAAGCATAATCGGCTTTTAAATGAGGATTATATAAGCAGTGTTGAAGTTGAGCTTGGTGAAAATAATATTAACCAGGATGATTTACTTATTAGTACGTTAATAACGCTTGCACCTAAAGAAATATTGATTCATAATCTGTCCGTCCTTAAAAGTGGGAAAATTATTCAGACTATAAAAAAAATATTTCCAGATAAAGTCCATTGCTGCAATCGATGTGATTTATGTGGACTTAAGATGAATATACAGAAAGAATAGTGATAGTTAACCCCCAAAAATGGGGGTTTTGTGTATTTTATGGACATGATATTTATATCGTGATATAATTCTTTTTATGATATAAATAGATGAAATTTGTGGTGTTTTATAAAAAACTTACTCCATGCTTTAATTAAACTTAAAATACTTATGTACGGGAGAGATAAGATGTGTGGTTGCAATTATTAATATTAGCTACAATAGGGGGCGTTATAGGCTGGATTACAAATTTATTGGCAATAAAAATGTTATTTAGACCCTTTGAGCCAATGAATATTCCCATAATCAACTTTAAAATACAAGGACTCATACCTAAACGAAAAGCTGAAATAGCAAGGAGTATAGGTGAAACCATAGAGACTGAGCTATTATCAATAGACGAAATTGTAAATAAATTAGTTAATACGAATAATAAGGAAGAAATAATAAAAATACTAAAAGAGAAAATAACAGTAATTGTTGCAGAACATCTGCCGTCTATTATACCTTCAACTTTTAAAGGGATGATTTCAAAATATATTAACGATGTAATAGATGAAGAAGGAGAAAAAATAATCAATGAGCTAATAGAAAGTACTGTAAAAAAAGCTAGTGCAAGTATAGAACTTGGTAAAATGGTAGAAGATAAAGTAAATGACTTTGAAATGGAAGAATTAGAAAGAATAGTTGTTAATATAGCAAAAAACGAGTTAAAGCACATTGAAGTATTAGGTGGTATACTTGGTTTTATTATTGGTATTTTTCAAGGGCTAATTATTTTATTTTTCTAATAGATTATGTTGACAACGGTTATATTAACCATTATAATGATGTAAATATGAAAATTAAATAAAAAATGTATTGCTTGGAAGAGGAAAAGTAAATTAAACCCAGTATTAAGAGAGAAAGCACCATGGCTGGAAGTGCTTTCATATATGGATAATTGAAAACTACCTTGGAGCTGTTACCTAGTAGCGCAAAGTGAAAGGATAACCGGTGACTCCGTTACAGTCCTTAAAGTGGAGTTATCAATTTAGGTGGAACCGCGGGAATATATCTCTCGTCCTATTAGTTTTAATAGGATGGGGGATTTTTTTTATTGTAAATCTGTATAATTGTATTGGATGACTTTTATGTAAAAAAACAGATATTTATTTATAATATAAAAATGAAGAATAGGAGGAAAAATTATGTCAAATGTAAATGTAAAACTAAAAGACGGATCAATTCGTGAGGTAGAAAAAGGCACTACAATATTAGATTTCGCCAAGGGAATTAGCGAAGGACTTGCTCGTATGGCTACTGGAGCAGAAATGAATGGTAAAAGTGTAGACTTAATGACTGCAATAGAAGAAGATTGCGATTTAAATATTTTAAGATTTGAGGATGAAAATGGAAAGGATTTTTTACGTCATACTAGTTCTCATATTTTAGCTCAAGCAGTTAAAAGACTTTACCCATCTACAAAATTAGCTATTGGACCATCTGTAGAAAACGGATTCTACTATGACTTTGATTCTGAGCATACTTTTACACCAGAAGATTTAGAGAAAATAGAAAAAGAAATGGCTAAAATAGTTAAAGAGGATTTAGCTTTAGAAAAATTTGTACTTCCTAAAGATGAAGCAATAGAATTTGTTAAAAAGCAAGGTGAAGATTATAAAGTAGAGCTAATAGAAGCGCTTCCGGAAGGTGAGGAAATTTCATTTTACCGTCAAGGAGACTTTGTAGATCTTTGTGCAGGACCTCACGTACCTTCTACAGGTAAGGTAAAGGCAATTAAGCTACTTAGCATTGCAGGTGCTTACTGGAGAGGTGACGAGAAAAATAAAATGCTTCAAAGAATTTATGGAACATCTTTTACTAAAAAAGCAGACTTAGAAGAACATTTAAATAGATTGGAAGAAGCTAAAAAGAGAGACCATAGAAAGATTGGTAAGGAATTAGACTTATTCAGTTTGAGAGAAGAAGGACCAGGTTTCCCATTCTTCCATCCAAAGGGAATGGTGGTTAGAAATATACTAGAAAACTTCTGGAGAGAAGAGCATGTAAAACGTGGTTACGATGAAATCAAAACACCGATTATTTTAAATGAAAGACTTTGGAAGCAATCAGGTCACTGGGATCATTATAAAGAAAATATGTATTTTACAAAGATAGATGATGGCGATTATGCTGTAAAACCAATGAACTGCCCAGGAGCTATATTAATGTTCGATAGAAAGAAATATAGCTATAGAGATTTCCCTATTAGAATGGGTGAGCTAGGGTTAGTTCATAGACATGAGCTATCTGGAGCATTACATGGACTTATGAGGGTTCGTACTTTTACTCAGGATGATGCTCACATCTTCATGCTCCCAGACCAAATTAAAGATGAAATAATTGGCGTAATTGATTTTGTTGATTATGTATACAATACATTTGGATTTAAATATCATATTGAATTATCAACAAGACCAGAAGATTCTATGGGATCTGATGAAGAGTGGGATTTAGCGATAGGCTCTTTAAAGGCTGCCCTAGACGAAAAAGGATTAGCTTATAAAATTAATGAAGGTGATGGCGCATTCTATGGTCCAAAGATTGACTTCCACTTAGAAGATTGTATTGGACGTACATGGCAATGTGGAACAATTCAATTAGATTTCCAAATGCCACAAAGGTTTGATCTATCCTACGTAGGTTCTGATGGGCAAGAACACAGACCGATAATGATTCATAGAGTAATCTTTGGAAGTATTGAAAGATTTATTGGTATTTTAATCGAGCATTATGCAGGCAAATTCCCAGCTTGGCTTGCTCCAGTTCAGGTAAAAATATTACCTATTACAGATAAACATTTTGACTATGCATATAAACTAGAAAAAGAAATGAAAGCAAAAGGTATTCGTGTAGAATTAGATAGTAGAAATGAAAAAATAGGATATAAAATAAGAGAGGCACAGCTTTCTAAAGTTCCATACATGTTAGTAATTGGGGATAAGGAAATGGAATCTGGCGAAGTAGCAGTTAGATCTAGAGATAAGGGTGAGCTAGGAGCTATAAAGGTAGAAAACTTTATTGAAGATTTAGTTAAGGAAGTAGAAGAAAAACAATAGTATATAAACCAAAAAACCAAGCTTATGCTTGGTTTTTTGGTGTGTAAGAAAGTATTATTTAAACTAAAAATAATAACTTGAAAATTTTCAAATAAGACATTGACATTTATCTATGTCATGGTATATTCTATATATAGATAATTATCGATATATATGATATAAAATTAACACAGAGGTGATCAGATTGAATGTAAATTATGAACAATATGCTTCTCTTATGAAGGCTTTAGGAGATGAAACAAGGGTAAAAATATTTGATATGCTTTCAAAAGGTGAGCTTTGTGCGTGTAATATACTTGATGAGTTTCATATAACGCAGCCTACACTTTCCTACCATATGAAAATATTAAGTGAAAGCGGTTTAGTAGAAAGTAGGCGGGATGGCGTATGGATGAAGTATTCTATTAATAAAGATGGGCTGGGTTTATTGAAGAATTTTTTAGATGATATATATGAAAACACTACAAAATAAGGCAGATTTATTTAAATGTTAGGAGGTGAATTCAATGTTTATTTTTGAATGGTTGAATAATCAGCTATTAAAAATGGAATGGCTTTTTAATTTAATAAAAGTATTAGTCGAAAATGTATTCGGCTTAAGCATTGAAGGAAAATTAGGTGGAAGTATACACTTCTTTATTTACGATGTAATCAAAATATTTATATTATTATCTATTTTAATATTTGGAATTTCATATATCCAAAGCTTTTTTCCACCAGAGCGAACAAAGAAAATTTTAGGGAGATTTAGTGGGATTACAGCAAATATATTGGCTGCATTACTTGGAACTGTTACACCGTTTTGCTCTTGTTCGTCAATTCCATTATTCATTGGATTTACAAGTGCAGGACTACCTATTGGAGTTACATTTTCATTTTTAATTTCTTCACCTCTTGTAGACTTAGCATCAGTTCTTTTACTTGCAAGCATATTTAACTGGAAAATTGCAATAGCATACGTTGTTGTAGGATTAATACTTGCAGTAATAGGAGGAACTATAATTAGTAAATCTAATCTTGAGGAATATGTAGAGCCATTTGTTTATAGTAACAAGATGCTTGAAGTTGAACAAGAAGAGCTAACTACTAAGGATAGAGTAGATTTTGCAATAGATCAAGTATTGGATATTATTAAAAAGGTATGGATATATATATTAGTAGGCGTAGGAATAGGTGCAGCAATTCATAACTGGATTCCAGAGACAGTGATTAGTGCACTCTTAGGTCGAGATAAATGGTATTCTGTAATACTTGCAACTTTTGTAGGTATACCAATGTATGCAGATATATTTGGAACATTACCTATTGCTGAAGCTCTAGTTGCAAAGGGAGTAGGGCTTGGTACTGCATTATCATTTATGATGGGTGTAACTGCACTTTCATTACCATCTATGATAATGCTTAAAAAGGTTGTTAAGCCTAAGCTTTTAGGTATTTTTGTAGGGATTGTTTCTGTAGGTATACTTATAATTGGATATGTATTTAATGCTTTTGGATATATTTTTATATAAATTTTGTATGGAATTTCGTAAAACAATAATAAAAGGAGTGGGATCAATGGTAATTAAGGTTTTAGGTTCAGGCTGTGCAAAATGCGCTAATTTGAAGGAAAATACGGAATTAGCTCTAAAAGAAGCTGGTATGGAAGCGGAAATCATTAAAGTAGAGGATTTTAAGGAAATAATGGAATATGGAGTAATGTCAACTCCAGCTCTTGTTATTGATGAAAAGGTTGTATCCTTTGGAAAAGTTTTAAAGCCTAAGGAAATTGTTAAAATTTTAAAGAAATAGATAGAAAGAAAAAAGAAGAGATTATTATATTAAAGTTATTAAAATGGGTAAATATAGAGATGTGTTAGTGAAAGTGAGAGAAATTAATATGAAGAAAAAAGTAGCATTTGTGTGTGTTCATAATTCATGTAGATCTCAAATGGCAGAGGCTTGGGCAAAAAAACTAGGGAGTCATGTACTTGAAGTATATTCAGCAGGAACAGAGAATTACCATGAAGTAAAGCCTGGAGCAGTAGCGGTAATGGAAGAAGCAGGAATCGATATGAGTGAGCATTATCCTAAGCTTCTAACTGATATTCCAGAAGAATTAGATATTCTTATTACCATGGGGTGTAATGTAGCTTGCCCATTTGTACCATGTAGCCATACGGAAGATTGGGGACTTGAAGATCCATCAGGTGGACCAATTGAAGGCTTTAGAAACACTAGGGATTTAATTAAAGCTAAAGTTGAGGATCTTATTAAAAGA
>JAEWHG010000014.1 GCA_023387935.1 Bacillota bacterium | reverse complement strand
TTGGAGGATTTGTGTGGATATAATCCACTGGAAATGATGATACAATTTGCTTTATCTGGAAAAATGTATGAAAAAACACCATATATTAATCTACTCCATAGCAAATATGGATTCAATATTACATTCTTAGTAAAGCCAGGAATCATAGGCAAAATTCATGGACTTGATAAGGTGCGTAGTATTCATGGAGTTTTGGATGCAGTTGAGGCCCATGTTGAAGGCGATGAAATTCCTGTAAATTCAAAAGGTACTTTGGATCAAGTTGTTTTAAGGGTCTTTGGAACTACAAATACAAAAGATGAATTGATTAAAATTATGAATGAAGTACACAGCATATTTAGGGTGTATGATTCAGATGGAAATAATATGCTTTTAGATGTGCTAGATACTAACGAAGTGAAAGCGGTGATGATATGAATATGGTCAAGAAAGTCGTACTGATAACTGGAGCAGGAGGGTTTTTAGGAGGAATGCTTCTTGAAAAATTGTTCTTAAGTAATCAATTTATGCCTATGGCTCTAACTTCTGATAAAGATAAGATATTAAATAAATATCCCCATATGAATAAATCCATGTGTTTTGATATGGATGACTGGGACAAAGGAAAGATAGATTGGAATCAGATTGACGTTATTGTCCACTGTGCTTTTTCACGAGCGTCGCATCCTACAAAACTTGCGGAAAGTTTATGTTTTACGGAAAACTTATTAAATGATGCAAGGAAAAATAATCATATTGGATTTATTAATATTTCATCTCAAGGTATTTATGGGAAAACTAATCCATTGTGGACAGAAAATACGCCACCTTCTCCTGATTATTTATATGCTATGGCTAAATATGCAAGTGAATTATTAACAAGAAATATATGTAGAGATAAAATATCATACACAAACATCAGGCTAGCAGGTCTTACTGGTGGTCAAATGGGTGTCCAAAAAGGGGCAATATATCAATTTGTAAAGAATGCATTAGAAGGAAAAGTAATAAAAGTTACTGGAGGGCAGCAGATCTTATCAAATATAGATGTACGAGATGCAGCGGACGGAATCATTGCTTTGATTCATTTGCCTTATAACAAATGGAATCCGATATATAATTTAGGGTGCCCATGGAGGCATTCCATCTTAGAAATTGCACAAATCGTTCAGAAAATTGGGCCCCAATATACTGATATTCCAATTAAAATAGAGGTTGAACCAGGAGATTCATATATAAATGCAGGCGTAGATGCTAGTTTGCTCTACGCACATACTGGATGGACTCCTAAATATAATATGGATGATATTATTGTTTCAATGTTTGAATATTTAAAACATGATATAGATAACTAATAAGAATAATTAATAAAAAAATAATAAAAGCAGTTTCTCACTTGCTTGTAATTAAGTGAGAAACTGCTTTTATATACTTCTATATATAGGAAAAAAATTTATTTCATCAGTATCAGAAATATTATTATATATTTTCCATTCATTTACAATATCATTATATATGGATTCATTATGAATCTTTTTACCGATAAAAAAGTTAGTAATTCCATCTTTAGAAAAGGTTTTTTTAAAATGAAAAATCGGATCATCATTTCCTGTAGTACCCCCACCTAGATGAAAATATTTACAACCTTTCTCCTGACCCCACAATGCAATTTTATAAAAAAGCAGGTTATTAGGTGCTAAATTAGTATATAAATGATCTGATCCTCCGAAGTGATAGTGGATATAATCTCCATATTTCATTATCATGGCACTTGAAATAGTTTTTCCTTCATATATAGAATTAAATAGAAAAACATTATTTTTAAGAAGCTTAAAAGTATTGTAGAAAAATTCTTTATCAAAAAAATAATATTGCTTAGCATTATTTATTTCCATAGTACTTATATATAGGTTAATAAAATTATCTAAACTTTTATAAGAGTTATCAAGTTGTATTTCTATATTATGTTTTTCTGCCTTTCTAATTCTATTACGACATGTACTTTTTAGATTATTCCATATTTCTTCTGGAGAGTCTAACTTAATATAAGCTGTATCACGAATATTACTAATATTCATATATAGATCCATTTGCAAGTGATTTTTAATTAAAGGATGAAATCTAACGAATTCAGTAATAATATTATTATTCAAACAATATTTTCCAAATTCTTTTTTAAAACTAAGTATTAATTTCGATAAATCTTCTTCTTTGTATTCTATAAATAAAGGCCCTCCATAACCAAAAGGAGTTGTAATATCATAATATCCAATATCATTGGGAATACATATTTTTCGCAATAAAAAAAGATAGTAAACCTTTCCATATTCACATTCAAAAAAATAAGTTGTTAATTTCCCTTCCTTATTATCTTCGTAAACTTTACCGTATTCTTCTAAAAAATATATATCTGGTAATTTCAATTAGTATAACCTCCAATCATTTTACTTACTTTATATTATGCTAAGGCAAATGGTAGTGGTACTTTATAGTTTATTACCCTAAGCATAGTAGCAACAACGTTAGATTAGACATATTATAAAACAAGAAAATCAACTTTTATAAATAGCTAATATGTCCAATTTAATATGATAAGCTAGGGGGGAAATTAATGTTTACAGATAAAATATTATTAATTACAGGTGGTACCGGTTCCTTTGGGAATGAGGTTTTAAATAGATTTTTGCAATCAGGAGTTAAAGAAATTAGAATTTTTAGTAGGGATGAAAAAAAACAGACAGATATGCGTATTCATTATAATAATGAAAAAATCAAGTTTATTATAGGAGATGTTAGAAATTACGAAAGTATTTATTATGCTACTAAAGGAGTAGATTATATATTCCATGCAGCAGCATTAAAGCAAGTTCCTTCATGCGAGTTTTATCCAATCGAAGCAGTTCAAACGAACATTCTTGGAGCAAATAATGTGTTAAATGCAGCAGTTGAAAATAAAGTGAAAAAAGTGATCGTTCTGAGTACAGATAAAGCAGTATACCCAATTAATGCTATGGGGCTTTCTAAGGCTATGATGGAAAAACTAGTAATCGCTAAATCTAGAACAATAGAGAATAATGAAACTGTTTTATGTTGTGTAAGATATGGTAATGTAATAGCTTCTAGAGGTTCTGTTATTCCTTTATTTGTAGAACAGATCAATAATGGAGAAGACTTAACTATAACTGATCCTAATATGACCAGATTTTTAATGACTTTAGATGATGCAGTAAATTTAGTAACATTAGCTTTTGAATATGGTAAGCAGGGAGAAATTTTTGTTCAAAAGGCTCCTGCGGCTACAATTCATGATATTGCTACAGTAATAAAAGAAATATTTAACTCTAATGCAAAGCTTAAAGTAATTGGAGTACGCCATGGAGAAAAACTTCATGAAACACTTGTTACTAGAGAAGAAAGAGCACGAGCTGAAGAAAAGGAAAAAAACTTTATAATTAAGCCTGATAATAGGGATTTAAATTATAAGAAATCAATAGAAGATGAGAAAATCATTCTATCAAACCATACAGAATATAACTCTTATAATACAAGGCGCTTAAACACAGAAGAAATAAAGGAATTGCTATTAAGATTTGATTTCATAAAAAATATTAGGGGGAAATAATATGAAAGTAAATTTGAGTGCACCAGATATTACTGATAAAGAAATAGACTTAGTAAAGGAAGTGCTAGAATCTGGTGTTTTAAGTATAGGCCCTAAAATAGAAGAGTTTGAAAATGAATTTAAAAAATACTTTAATGTTAAGCACGCAATAGGGGTAAATAGTGGAACCAGCGCACTGCATCTATTGATCAGAGCCCTAGATATTAAAGACGGAGATGAGGTAATTACAACACCTTTTAGTTTTATTGCCTCTAGCAACTGCATTTTATTTGAAAAGGCAAAACCTATATTTGTTGATATAGATGAAAAAACATTAAATATAGATATAAACAAGATAGAAGAGAAAATTACGGATAAAACAAAAGCTATTTTACCTGTAGATGTATTTGGACATCCAAATAATATGAAAGAAATAATGGAATTAGCTAAAAGGTACAATTTAAAGGTAATTGAAGATTCTTGTGAAGCCATTGGTTCTGAATATGAAGGTATAAAATCAGGTACATTAGCAGATGCAGGAGTATTTGCATTTTATCCAAATAAACAAATAACTACAGGTGAAGGCGGAATGATTATAACGAACAATGATAATATAGCAGACTTATGTAGAAGTATGAGGAGTCAGGGAAGGGCTATTACGGGTCTATGGCTTTATCATGAAAGGCTGGGCTATAACTATAGAATGAGTGAGGTAAATGCAGCTATAGGTATTATTCAAATGAGAAGACTAGATGAGATTATAGCTAAACGAAATAAAGTAGCTAAAATATATAATGAAAAATTAAAAGATGTTAAAGGGGTTACGATACCTTATCTAAATTCAAAAGTTACAAATATGAGCTGGTTTGTTTATGTTATAAGACTAGATGATCATATAGATAGAAATAAAATGATAGATTATTTAACTGAAAATGGTATTGCTTGTAAGCCTTATTTTACACCAATACATCTTCAGCCTTATATGAGAGAACGATTTGGTTTTAAGGAAGGAGATTTTATAGTAACTGAAAAAGTAGGAAACTCTACAATAGCATTACCATTTTATAATAACTTAAATGAAGAAGAAATCGATTATGTAGTTGAAAAAATTAAAGAAGGAATAAATAAAATTTGATGTATTTTAAAATCTAGAAACAGAAAATTAAGTGATGCTAGGTGGTGAAAAAATGAATGAAGGTAACAATAGAAAAGAAGGGCTTGTTAGTGTAGTAATGTCTACCTATAACTATGGACAGTATATTTGTGAAGCATTAGATGGATTAAAAAATCAGACATATTCAGATATAGAAATTATTATTATAGATGATGCTTCAACAGATGAGACTGAGACTATTGTAAATCAGTGGGAGAAAGAAAATGATAATAGATTTGAAAATTTTCTATATTTAAAGTTGCCAAGAAATATCGGATCTTCCTTTGTATTAAATATTGGATTCCAACTTGCAAGAGGTGAATATATCGTTATACACGATTCTGATGATATTAGTCATCCAGAAAAAATTGAAAAGCAAGTAAAGCGTTTAATCGAAAATCCAAATGTATCAGCAGTAGGAACAAGGTTTCAAACTTTTTATGATACAATGGATAGAATACTTTGGCCTGCAGCATGGCTCAAGTATGATGTTAAAGAAATAGAAGAAAACTACAGAAAAACTCCTCATCGTCATTGTGTATGCTTTGGAACATTATTGTTTCGAAGAACTATATTGGATACCCTCATAGGGTGCAGAAGCATTCCAGGTGTAGCTAATGATATTAGTTTCGTAAAGGATATAGTAAGGCAAAACTATCTAGTAGATAACTTAAATGAAGTGCTTTTTAATGTAAGAATTCATTCTGAACGACATAAGCCAGCATATAAAGAAAAGAAACAGGAGAAAAGATTAAGAAGGACTAGAATACAGGGGAGAGTATCAGTAGTATTAATTGTAAATGATATGTCGCCTAAAATAACAAAGATACTAAAATCAATATTAACTCAAAGCTATTCAAATATTGAAATGATTATTATTGATAATAGTACTAAAAATGAGATAGCATCTAAAATAAATAAGTGGCTTATGTTGTATAAAATATTCCATAGCATGGAAAACATTAAAGAAATTATTTATTTTAAATTACCTGTCTCAGTGGAATATCCTTGGGCCTATAATATAGGCGCATATCTATCAAAAGGAGAATATATTGTTTTTCACGGAGAAAATGGTGAAAGTGTTCGAAATAAAATTGAAAAACAAGTAAGTTTTCTAAGAAATAATCCAAAGCATAGCGTGGTGGGCACAAATTTTAATGGAAATACGCCAGAAATTAAGTTTGGATATGGTATTAAATACGGATATATATCAAAAAAAACGCATAGTGTCAATATTAATACAATAATGATGAAAGGCTATAT
>JAEWHG010000132.1 GCA_023387935.1 Bacillota bacterium | reverse complement strand
CATCTTTTTATTTCCTATTTTTCATTTGCTACTTCTAATCTATTCATAGCTTTTCTAAGAGCTATCTCTGCTCTCACTTTATCTAAATCACTTTGCTTAGAAGCCAACCGTCTTTCAGCTCTTTCCTTAGCTTCCTCTGCTCTTTTAACATCTATTTCTTCTGGCCATTCTGCAGTATCCGTTATAATTCTAGTATAATCTGATTGTACCTGTACAAATCCCTCGGAAATAGCTGCATCTTTATACTGACCATCTTTTTTAATTCTAACTTTTCCAATGTTTAGGGGAGCAACCATAAGCATATGGTTTTTCATAATCCCTAAATCACCTTCTGTCGTTCTAACAATAGTCATTTCTACTTCATCGTCATAAAAAGTACGACTCGGTGTAACTATCTGTAGACGAAATGTAGATGCCATATCATCACCTACTTCCCTTTAGCTTTTTCTACGGCTTCATCGATTGATCCTACAAATAGGAATGCTGACTCAGGAAGATCATCATGCTTTCCTTCTAATATTTCTTTAAATCCTCTTATTGTTTCCTTAAGTGGTACATATTTACCAGCCATACCAGTAAATTGCTCTGCAACGCTAAATGGTTGAGAAAGGAAACGCTGAATTTTTCTTGCTCTAGCAACTGTTAGTTTATCTTCATCAGATAACTCGTCCATACCTAGAATAGCAATAATATCTTGCAGTTCCTTATATCTTTGAAGCACTTCCTGAACGCCCCTTGCAACATTGTAATGCTCTTCCCCTACAATAGCTGGATCTAATACCCTTGAGCTAGAATCTAGTGGATCTACCGCAGGATAAATACCAAGCTCAACTATTTGACGAGAAAGTACAGTTTGTGCATCTAAGTGGGCAAAAGTTGTAGCTGGAGCCGGGTCAGTTAAGTCATCGGCTGGCACATAAACTGCCTGTACAGATGTAATAGATCCCTTCTTAGTAGAAGTGATTCTCTCTTGAAGTGCACCCATTTCTGTAGCTAGTGTTGGCTGGTAACCAACGGCACTAGGCATACGTCCAAGTAAGGCAGAAACCTCACTACCAGCTTGTGTAAATCTAAATATATTATCAATAAATAAAAGTACGTCCTGTCCTTCTTGATCCCTAAAATGCTCTGCCATTGTAAGTCCTGTTAAACCAACACGCATTCTAGCTCCTGGAGGCTCATTCATCTGTCCATATACTAAAGCTGTTTTATCAATAACTCCAGATTCGATCATTTCGTTATAAAGGTCGTTTCCTTCCCTTGTTCTTTCACCTACACCAGAGAATACAGAAAGTCCACCGTGTTCTTTAGCAATGTTGTTGATAAGCTCCATAATTAATACGGTTTTACCAACACCAGCACCACCAAATAGTCCGATTTTTCCACCCTTTAAGTAAGGTGCAATAAGGTCAACTACCTTAATTCCCGTTTCTAATATTTCTGTAGAAGTTGCTTGTTCTTCAAAATTTGGCGCTTGTCTATGAATCGGTGCAGTATGCTTAGAGTTCACTGCTCCTTTTTCATCAACCGGTTCTCCTATTACATTGAAAATTCTACCTAAAGTCTCTCTACCTACAGGAACAGTAATTGGAGCACCAGTGTTTCTTGCCTCCATACCACGAACAAGTCCATCTGTAGAGTTCATAGCAACACAACGAACTGTATCGTCCCCTATATGTTGAGATACTTCTACTACTATTTTTCCATTTGGTCCTTCAATCTCAATGGCACTTAGTAGATTTGGTAGATTTTCTCTGCTGAATCGTATATCTATAACTGGCCCAATTATTTGTACCAGCTTACCTACATTTCCTTCAGCCATATAATCTGACCTCCTTATCTTTTAACTCAATGCTTCGGCTCCTCCAACGATTTCTGTAATCTCTTGGGTAATAGACGCCTGTCTTGCACGGTTATATTGTAACTGCAATTTATCGATCATTTCCGTAGCGTTATCTGTAGCACTTTCCATAGCTACCTTTGTAGCACTCTGATAACTCGTAGCAGATTCAACAAGGGCTCCATAGATTGTACTGTCTATATATTTAGGAATTAAATAGCTTAAAACCGCCTCTGGAGAAGGTTCATAGCTCATAAGTTCCCTGGATTTTGTCTTTTCTTCTTTAACCTCATCTGCCTTCGGCTCTAAAGGCAAAAGCTTAACTACCTTTGGATTGTAGCTAATCGTTGTAAGAAATTCTGTATATACTAAATATACTTCATCAACTAAACCTTGTTTATAGAATTCTACACTTAGCCTTCCAATATTTTGAGCATCCGAATATTGAGGGTCTTCCGAAATATGGGTAAACTCGCCATCTAGGTCATAGCTTCTTTTTCTAAAAAAATCTCTTGCCTTTTGTCCAATAGCGATTACGGATACTTTTTCCTTTTCTTTCATGTGCTGTACTGCGGTTTTAATTACATTGGCATTGTACCCGCCAGATAAACCTCTGTCCGCAGAAATTACAATATATCCTGTTCTTTTAACTTCCCTAGGCGTAATAAGATCATTATTAACACCTTTAGTACTAGATATTATATCACTAACAGCATCTCCCACAGCGTTAAAGTAAGGTCTAGTTTGCTCTAAACGTTCCCTCGCTTTTTTCATTTTAGAAGAAGCTACTAACTCCATAGCTTTTGTAATCTGCTTTGTACTATTTACACTTTTAATACGACGTTTAATATCCCGCATTCCTAATCCAGCCAAACTTTTTCACCTCCTGGGATGAGCAACATTCTGCCCTTATTCCCTTTCCGCTTTAAACTGCTTTTTGAAGCTCTCTATAGCTTCTTTTAGTTTTACTTCTGCTTCTTCACCAAGACTTCCTGTAGATACAATTGATTTTCCAACTTCAGGGTATTGATCGTCCATAAACTTCAAGAATCCTGCCTCAAAATCTCGAACATCTTCTACAGCAATATCCCCTAAATATTTCTTAGTAGTAGCATAAATAATCATTATTTGTTTTTCGACTGGCATTGGATTGTACTGTGGCTGTTTTAATATCTCTACAATTCTTTCACCTTGGGATAAACGTTCCTGTGTTTCTTTATCTAAGTCTGATCCGAATTGAGCAAAGGCTGCAAGCTCTCTATATTGAGCAAGTTCAAGCCTTAAGGTACCTGCTACCTTTTTCATCGCTTTAATTTGAGCATTACCACCAACCCTAGATACAGAAATACCTGGGTTTACCGCAGGTCTAACACCAGCATTAAAAAGTTCTGTCTCTAAAAATATCTGACCGTCTGTAATAGAAATTACGTTCGTTGGAATATATGCAGAAACGTCTCCAGCCTGAGTCTCAATGATTGGAAGTGCAGTTAAAGAACCGCCGCCTCTTTCATCACTTAGCTTAGCAGCTCTTTCCAACAATCTACTATGTAGATAGAATACGTCTCCCGGATAAGCTTCACGCCCTGGAGGTCTTCTAAGCAACAATGACATGGCACGGTATGCTACAGCGTGCTTTGAAAGGTCATCATATATAATTAAAACATGCTTCCCATTTTCCATAAACTCTTCACCCATAGCGCATCCTGCATAAGGTGCCAGATATTGAAGTGGTGCAAGCTCATCTGCAGTAGATGAAACTATAATCGTATAATCCATAGCACCAGCTTTTTCTAATGTATCCTTTATTTGAGCTACGGTTGATTTCTTTTGTCCGATAGCAACGTAAATACAAATTACGTCTGTATTTTTTTGATTGATTATTGTATCAATAGCTAATGCAGTCTTTCCTGTTTGACGGTCACCTATAATAAGCTCTCTTTGTCCTCTACCAACTGGTATCATAGAGTCTATGGCTTTTATTCCTGTTTGTAGTGGCTCGTGAACAGATTTTCTTGCAATAATTCCAGGTGCAACTCTTTCTACATCACGATAGTTGTTCGTATTAATTGGACCTTTTCCATCGATAGGTTGTCCTAGCGCATTAACAACGCGACCTAATAGGGCTTCTCCTACAGGTACTTCTACAATTTTTCCAGTACGTTTAACTATATCACCCTCACGGATAGCTTCATCGGAACCTAAAAGAACGCAACCAACGTTATCTTCCTCAAGGTTTTGAGCCATTCCGTATACTGAGTTAGGAAACTCTAAAAGCTCTCCGGCCATACATTTTTCAAGTCCATGGATTCTGGCAATACCATCTCCAACTTGGATAACGGTACCAACGTCCTTAACCTCTAATTTATTTTCATATCTTTTAATTTGCTCTTTAATAATTGAGCTAATTTCCTCAGGTCTGAGATTCATTACTATCACCCCTGTTCCTATACTAATATTTGCGACAATTGCTCTTGCATATTTGCAAGTCGACTTTTAACAGTTCCATCAATTACTTTATCACCAATTTTTACAAGAACTCCTCCAATGATTGTAGGGTCTACTTGATTTTGTAATTGAATATTTTTTCCTGAAGACTCAGAAAGATTTTGTTGTAGCTTTAATAGATCTTTTTTATCCATAGGTACAGCTGTTATTGCTACTGCTTCTACCTTGTTTTTTACACCATCGGCTAAAATGCTATACTCTTTAACCATGGCCTCCATATGTTCTTCTCTTCCTTTATCTATAACAACTCGTAGGAAGTTAAAAACCTCCACACTTAATTTGTCTTTATAAATATTAGAAATTATATCTTTTTTTTCATCTGTAGTAATTAGAGGACTTCTTAATAACTGATAAAGCTGAGGCTCTTTTTTAAAACAATCTAGAATAAAGTTAAGCTCATCCTTTACTTTTTCATAGTTTTGCTCTTCAAAGGCAACTTCAAATAGGGCACTCGCATATCTTTTAGATACTAGTTCTGCCATTGTGTTTCCCCTGCCTTATCAATAAATTGCTGAATCATTGCTTGATGAGCATTTTGATCTAAATCCTTTTCAATTACTTTTTCTGCTGCAGCAATTGCAAGCTGAGAAATTTCACCTTTTAAGTCATTCAGCATTTTTTGTTTTTCTCTTTCAATTTCAAGTCTTGCTCTTTCAATAGTTTTCTTTGCCTCTGTATCAGCTGCACTAACTATTTCATCACCCCTATGTTGCGCTTTACGGGTAGCTTCTTCTATGATTTGATTTCTTTCTTTTTTAATCTCAGTTAACTTGCTTTCATATTGAGCCTTTAACGCATCGGACTCTTTATTTTTAAGTTCTGCTTCTGCAATGGAAGCTTCTATAGATTTTGTACGCTTATCCATAAATTCTGTTACTGGCTTAAATAAAAAGTGCTTCAATATTAAAAACATTATAAAGGTATTTAGTAGCTGCATAAAAAATGTAGCATTAAATTCCACTAATCCAAGCATTTGTCTGCCTCCTTTCTATAGGTTCAAAAAAGGGGATTTTATCCCCTACAACTTCTATTCCTATAATAGACCTAATAGTGGGTTAGCAAATAACAGAATTAGCGCAATAACTAGTGAATAAATACCTGTTGTCTCTGCAACTGCTTGTCCAAGTAACATAGTTCTAACGATATCACTTTGTGCTTCTGGTTGTCTACCTACTGCCTCTGCACCTTTACCTGCCGCATATCCTTGTCCAATTCCTGGTCCTAGACCTGCGATCATAGCTAATCCTGCCCCAATTGCTGATGCTGCTAATATTAACTCTTTACCTGTAATTCCTTCCATAATAAATATTCCTCCTCATTTTTCTTTATAATTTTTTTAATTTTTTATTCCATGGCATTTGAAATATATACCATAGAAAGCATAACGAAAATAAATGATTGTAGTACTCCAGAGAATACATCAAAATAAGCATGGAAAACTAACGGAATACCGGCTTGAAAAATCGGTATAGATACTAATCCAATCATGCCACTAAGACTCGCTAATGCATCATATAATAAAGACATAATAACAAGTCCACCTACAATATTTCCGAATAGACGAAAACCAAGTGATATAGGTGTTGCTATGTCCCCTAATACATTAATAGGGAATAGAAAGGGAAGCGGCTGAAAATAACCTTTTATTTTATTTCCCATTCCGCTTGATTTTATCGAGTTGTAATGAATTAAAACAAAAGTCAGCATAGATAGGGCAAAGGTTGTATTAAGATCTGCTGTAGGAGGTCTAAGGC
This sequence comes from Bacillota bacterium, assembly GCA_023387935.1. Taxonomy (GTDB): domain Bacteria; phylum Bacillota; class Clostridia; order Peptostreptococcales; family Natronincolaceae; genus Alkaliphilus_B. Next base: position 10,693 of record JAEWHG010000132.1, on the reverse strand, counting down.
CTACAAGTCCTATTAGATTTCCTACTGCTAAAAATAGCATTACAGTACCCATATAAGGGGCAAAACTCTTTTTATCTTCACCCATAGTATCAGCAGTAAAGTTGTTTATAGTACTTACTAGCATTTCTACTACATTTTGGACTCCTTTTGGAATCTTATCAAAATTACGAGTAACTAATATTGATACAATGGCGAATACAGCCATAATGATCCATGTTACAACAACTGTTTCTGAAACTGGTATCCCTGCGATTTCAAAAATAATTTTTGGACCGAAACCTTCCATCTACTTTTCCTCCTTTCTTTTTATAATGTTTTTAAAAAAGTTAACATCGTTAAATACTTCTGTTTTCAATATAATAAATTTAAAAGAAATTAGCCCTATAATTGTACCTATAACATTTATATAGTCTGCCTTAAAGGATATTAATAATACGAATCCCGTAAGTAAAAATCTAATCAAATATCTTGAAGTAACAAAACTCTGTGCCCTGCTAGGAGTCATTCTTACAGATTTTTCAAGAGTAAGAAAAAGTAATCTAAAATTTAATAATGAAATAATTGTACCAAATAACAAGCCTGTTAAAAAGGGGACCCAAGCATCAAATATGAAATAACTAATTCCAGCTATTATAAGATTTAATATTAAAACGCCCTTTGCAAGTTTTAATTGAAGGTCCAAAGAACTTCCCATCTCTTCACTTCCTTTTTTTCTGTCCAAACTGTCTTTGAGTTAATTTAAATACACTCATAAATGCGGAGCTAATACCTATGATTATAAAAACAAATAAAAATATTGGTGCTGTCCCTAGTCGATCATCTAACCACTTTCCTATGTATAGACTCATAATAATAGGTACAACCATAGAAATACCGATCTGACTAATTAATGCCAAATTTTCAAATGCACTACTCTTTTTCATGTTATCTCCTACTCAGTATAACCCTTAATTTACCATGTAATCATAGGTAAATTAAGAATTTTATATTATTATATCACAATTTTTAAATATGTCGTCAACAATTTTTAGAATATTATGTTATTAAATTATCAAAGTCATACTGCTTCATTAAACATCATATACGATCTATCTTATGGCAATGTTGTTATTCCTATGTTACTTTAAGCGCATACAATTTTATTTTTTAGGTTATTTATTATACCCAAAATACTTAAGCAGAGCTTCCACTGTTCTTTGAGATGCACTTCCATCTCCATATGGGTTTATAGCATTTGCCATTTTATCGTATTCAGCCTGATCATTTAAAAGTAAATTTACTCCTTCTTTTATGGCTTCTTTTTCCACACCGATTACCTTTACAGTTCCAGCCTCAGCAGCCTCAGGTCTTTCCGTTTCTGTTCTCATAACTAAAATAGGCTTTCCTAGAGCAGGAGCTTCTTCCTGTATTCCACCAGAATCTGTTAATATTAAATAGGATTTATTTAATAGATTTGCAAATGGTTCGTAATCTAAAGGTTCAATCAAGTGGATATTTTTCATATCTCCCATAATATGATTGGCCAAAGAACGTATATTAGGATTTAAGTGAACTGGGAATATTACATCTACATCACTATTTTCCTGCGCAAGTTCCTTCACCCCAGTGAATATATCTTCCATTGGTTTGCCCCAATTTTCTCTTCTATGGCATGTCATTACGATTACTCTTTTATTCTCATAATCTATCTTGTTTAAAAGCTCGTTTTCGAATTTATAGTTTTCTTTTACTACTGAAAGAAGAGCATCTATTACAGTATTTCCAGTAATATAAATATTTTCTCTATCGATTCCTTCTTTTATTAGATTATTGTAGTTACCTTCTGTAGGTGCAAAATGAATGCTCGCAAGGCTTGATGTAAGCTTTCTGTTCATTTCCTCTGGATATGGAGAGTATACGTTACCACTTCTTAATCCAGCTTCAACATGTCCTACTTTAATTTTTTGATAAAAAGCTGCCAATGCTCCTACAAATGTTGTCGATGTATCTCCATGTACTAGAACGATATCTGGTTTTTCTTTAGTTAAAACATCTTCCATTCCCTTTAATACCTTTACTGTAATGTCCGATATCGTTTGTCCATGCGCCATTACATTCAAATCATAATCTGGCTTGATATTAAAAAGCTCTACTACCATATCTAGCATTTCTCTATGCTGTGCAGTTAAGCAAACGATAGACTCTATCTCATCATACTCTTCCATTTTTTTTACTAGAGGAGCCATCTTTATAGCCTCTGGACGAGTTCCAAAAATCGTCATTACCTTCAATTTTTCCATGTTCATCTTCCTTTCGCTTATACAGTATTCGCATTTAATAAATTTTTTTATAGCCATTAGAACATTATACCATTCTTATACTTTTAAATTAATGTAACCTTAGTAATTGGCTAGGCAAAACCATCCTGTAGATCTTACAAAGGAATACTTTGTTTTATTATAATTATTGCCTAACACATCTATACTTATTTCTACAAATACTCTATTTATCCTTTAAATAAAATTTGCTAGTTTACACTCATAAACTTTATGTTGTATTTGAAATTCTAAGCTTTGATCAAAATTTCAAATACTCAAAAAAAACAAAAAGGGCCTAAGCCCTTTTGTTTTTTCCTATGCTTTTGCTTTTGTATCTTCAACCTTCTTCATTAAGCCCATCTTAAACGCTCCATATACAACTAGCACTGCCATGGTAGCAATTACTAGATAAGCAGATAGCCTAGTTGTAGTATTAGAAAGCACTACTGCACTTCCTCCTAATACGATACTTATACCATATAGTATTACAACGGTCTGCCTTTGGCTAAGCCCTTGATCTAATAACCTATGGTGAAGATGTCCTTTATCCGCTTCCATAATAGGTCTTCCATTTAATAATCTTCTAATTATCGCAAATGTGGTATCAAATATAGGCACTCCTAAAGCTAAAACAGGGATCGCTATTGCAATCGTAGCAGCTTTTTTAATAACTCCTTCTACGGAGATCGTTGCTAGTAAAAATCCGATTGCTAAAGAACCTGTGTCTCCCATAAAAATTTGTGCTGGATTAAAATTATATGGTAGAAAACCAGAAGTAGCTCCAGCTAATATTACAAGCAAAATTGCAACACTGTATTGACCTGTGTTGTATGCTACTGCAGCTAAAGATAAAGACGCTATAGCAGATACACCTGCAGCTAATCCATCTAACCCATCAATTAAATTTACAGTATTCGTAATTCCTACAATCCAGAAAATTGTCATAGGAACTCTTAAAGCTTCGAAAAAAACATATCCACTTTCACTATTGATTAAAGGAAAATTAATAAAGTCAATTGTTACACCACTTTTTACTACGATTAAAGCAGCTACAATCTGAGCAGCTAACTTATATTTAGCTGAAATCGGCTTCACATCATCAACTATACCAACCATAACGATTATCGTAACTCCGATTAGAATTCCTACAAACTCCGTATTAAAATGCACATTAGAATTAAATACAGCCATAACTAAGGCAGTAACAATAAAAGCACAATAAATAGCAAGTCCTCCTAATCTAGGAATCGGTTCTTTATGCACTCTTCTATTGTCTTTAGGTACATCAATAGCACCTATTTTATATGCAATTTTTTTTGCATATGGAGTTAACAGGTATGAGATTAATAGCGAAGCACCAAATGCAATACATGCAACTAAAATTATATTTTGTTTATCCATGATTTCACTCCTTAGTATTTAACAAATACCCAATCCTAATAATTTTACACCAATATACGAAATCTATCAATCTATAATATTTTTACCTTTTATATCCTTTTCAATTCAATCCCTGATTCTTTAAGCATTTCCCAAGAAAACTCATCAGGATAATCTCCTTTAAATACCAATTTGTTAATTCCTGTATTAATAACCATTTTAGCACATATTATACATGGTTGATGTGTTACGTAAAGGGTTGCCCCTTCCAACTTAACTCCGTGAAGGGATGCTTGAATAATAGCATTCTGCTCTGCATGAAGTCCTCTACAAAGCTCATGTCTTTGCCCAGACGGCACACCTAATTGTTCTCTAAGACAACCAGTTTCTTCACAATGCCTTAAACCCGTAGGCGCCCCATTATACCCGCTAGCTAAAATCCTTTTATCCTTAACAACAACAGCTCCAACCTGTCTACGTAAGCAAGTTGAACGTGTCTTTACTATTTCCGCCATTTCCATAAAATATTCATCCCAAGATGGACGCATCCCGTTTCCTCCTTAACACCCAATGTTATGCTTTTTTCTATATTTTAACATAAGTACGAATTTTTTAAATTAATTGCGTCTATTTGTAACTAAATTTTAATATATATACCTATTCACTTAGTATTTTTTACTAAATATCGAATTTGTTTATATACATTAAACGTCTAAAGAACATAGAGGTTAAACCTCTATGTTCTTTAGACGTTAAGCATCATTATTTCGTTCCGAATAACCTATCCCCAGCATCACCTAGACCTGGAACAATATAAGCGTGTTCATTTAGCTTTTCATCAATAGCAGCTACATAAATATCTACATCCGGATGTTCTTTTTGAATAGCAGCTATTCCTTCCGGACAAGCAACTAAACATACGAGCTTAATACTTACAGCTCCTCTATCCTTAATAAATTTAATTGCAGCATTAGCAGATCCGCCAGTAGCTAGCATAGGATCTAATACAATTAATTCTCTTTCATGTACGTCCGTAGGCAATTTAACATAGTACTCAACCGGCACTAGGGTCTCTGGGTCACGGTAAAGTCCAACGTGCCCAACCTTTGCTGCTGGTATTAACTCTAAAATACCATCTACCATTCCCAATCCTGCTCTTAATATTGGAACGATACCAAGTTTTCTACCAGTTAAAGTTTTAGCCTTTGTTTTACAAACAGGAGTTTCTATTTCAATTTCCTCTAAGGAGAGATCCCTCGTAACTTCATATCCCATTAACATCGAAATTTCTCTCACTAACTCTCTAAAATCCTTAGAACCTGTTTCCTTATCCCTAATTAATGTTAATTTGTGTTGTATTAATGGATGATCTATTACAGTTACTTTACTCATATTTTGTTCCTCCTTAGTAAAATAGTATTATTAAATTTTAGTTTCGCTTTACAGATTTGAGTATTTTGCCTCAATTTCAGTAATCTTATCCACTCTATTTTGATGTCTTCCGCCTTCAAACTCAGTTCCGAGCCACGTATCCACAATTTCTAGAGCAAGTCCCGGTCCCACAACTCTTTCACCTAAAGCGATCACGTTAGAATCATTGTGTTGTCTAGTTGCTTTTGCAGAGAAGCAATCTCCGACTAAAGCACATCTTATGCCTTTTACCTTGTTGGCAGCAATAGACATTCCTATTCCTGTGCCACAAATTAATATTCCTCTGTCAAAGTCTCCAGCTGCCACGGCCTCACTAACTTCTCTAGCAAAATCAGGGTAGTCCGTAGAGGCAGTAGAATCTGTACCGAAATCCTTTGTGTCAAATCCTTTTTCCTGTAGGTGTTTTTTTATAAGCTTCTTTAGTTCATACCCACCGTGGTCGCTTCCTATAGCAATCTTCATATTAACACCTCCAATATTAATTTTAAATCTAACTTATTCTCAAATTTCGAGTTAAACCATAAACCTATAATACATTCTACATTAGTTTGAAAAGTCCTTCAAACTTTATTTTATTTTTTTTATTAAAATTTTTAAATTGTCTTCTATTTCTTTTGCACTTTTCCTATAAACATCTACAGATTGTCCAAAGGGATCCTTTATATTATATTTATTACCATTATAATCTATATTATCTTTATGGGATTCTTCTATCTCATTACCTGTAGCATACTCTTTTAAAGTAAATACCTTCCCCTTCGCCTCAGGGCACATATGCAACACTGTGGCTTTGTGATTATACGTCATAGTAAGTATTAAATCTGATTCATCAATTAATTCGGGAGTTAATGAGGTGGATCTATGCCCACTCATATCGATGCCCTTTTCTCGTAATACCTCCACCGCCTGAGGAGATGCATTATATCCATCCCAAGCACCTGTGCCCGCGGAAATTATATTAAGATTTTTGAAATTATCTCCATCTTTTTTTACAATATCCTTAAATAAAGCTTCTGCCATGCTACTTCTGCAGGTGTTCCCAGTACATACAAATAAAATGGTTCTCATATGCTTCACTCCTCTTAATCAATATCACTCAGTCTCGACTATGCGATAGCCTGCTGCTTTTTTTAATCTATTCATTATAGCCTGTCCGATTTCTATAGCATCTACAGCCTCAGATAGAATAATATCTACATCCGTTCCATCAAATTCTCTTAAAACCTTAAATAAATTAGCCGCAATTGTTTTAGGATACTTCCTACTACCCATGGATTTAACATGATCTCCATGGTACTCTCCCCTAGTCTCGTCGGTGCAAATAATACCAACTTGTTTGCCTTCATCTTCGTAGTTAACCTTAAGCTCCTTTATTTTCCTTGCAGCCTTATCTAAACTACCATTAATAATTATAACGTCAGCCTTAGGAGCATAGTGGGTATATTTCATTCCTGGAGCCTTTGGCGTATCCTGAACGCCCTCAGGGTCTTCTACAGCAGGGTCTATAATTACCTCACCCAAAACCATCTCTAGCATTTCCTTAGTAACGCCACCAGGACGCAGTATCATAGGTATATGGCCAGTCATATCCAAAACTGTTGATTCTACACCTACGTTACAGTCTCCACCTGCAATAATGGCATCCACCTTACCAATCAGATCCTCCATCACATGCTCTGCCTTAGTAGGACTTGGTCTTCCAGAAATATTGGCACTGGGTGCTGCAATTGGTAGACCTGCTTCCTCAATAAGCTTAATCGCTATCGGATGGCTTGGCATTCTAATGGCTACAGTAGAAAGACCAGCAGATATTTCATTTGGTATCATATCACTTTTTTCAAAAATAATAGTTAATGGTCCTGGCCAAAATTTCTCCATAACAGCAAGTGCCTTTTCTGGAATCTCCTTTACTAAAGGTACTATTTCTTCTTTTTTAGCAACGTGAACTATTAACGGATTATCCGAAGGTCTTCCCTTTGCCTCAAATATTTTTTTTACAGCCATTGGATCCAATGCATTAGCCCCTAGACCATATACTGTTTCTGTAGGGAAGGCTACTGTTCCTCCTCCTTTTAAAATTCCTGCACATTCATTTATTAATCTAACATCTATTTCATCAGGCTCCATGCCTACAACCATTGTATCCTTCATCTTCTGTCAATTTCCTCCTTTTAAGCCCTGTCTTATGACTTCTCTCGCCATAGGAGCCGCCGCCGCTCCACCACTTTTCCCTTCAGATTCTAAAATAACTGCAACAGCAATTTTCGGATCATATGCAGGTGCAAATCCTATAAACCAAGAATGATTTTCTCCCGTTTCATTTTCCGCAGTCCCTGTTTTTCCTGCAACATCCACTCCAGATATACGAGCATTGCTGCCTGTACCTTCTCTTACTGCGGCTACCATCATCTCCGTTACTTCCGTAGCAATCGCTTCTGAAATAATTTGAGTACCTTCATTACTAGCAGATGATATCACTCTCTCATTTCCACTTCGAACTTCCTCAACAATATAAGGCTCCATCATAACACCCTTGTTAGCAAAGGTAGATACAACAGCTGCCATATGCATAGGGGTTGCTAACAACTTGCCCTGCCCTATGGATACTGCCGCAACATCTGTAGTTTCCATACCATTACCGTAGGGATATCTACTTTCAGCAATAGGCATATCCCCTCCTAATTTTCCTCCCATTAAAAAATCTTTAGAAATCTTCGTTACTTCTTCCTTTCCTAATTCCGTTCCCATCCTAGCAAAATTTGTATTGCAGGATACTATGATGGATCGTCTTAAGTCCAAATAACCGTGTCCGCTTTTATTTGCATCCGTTAAAACGTATCCATCCACAGTTATAGAGCCTGTACAATCATAATTCGTATCGATACTGCCATTTCTAAGGACACCAGCAGCTATAACAGTCTTATATATGGACCCTGGTGGATATAGTCCAGAAAGACTTCTATTCAGAAGCGGACTTTTAGCATCTCCTACTAAATCAGCCCACTGATCATTTAAATTATTCGGGTTGTAATCAGGTTTACTTACCATAGCCAGCACTTCGCCAGTTTTAGGGTTCAACGCTACAATAGAACCTGTTTTTCCAGCTAATAAGCTTTCCGCCTTCGTTTGAAGCTCATGGTCTATCGTTAAAAGCAGATTATGTCCTTTAATTGAGTCTCCAGTAATAATCTGCTCAATCTTATCTAAAGCGTTGCCCCCATCTAGAGCTAATAATTGGCTATTATAATAGGATTCTAATCCTGCTTTTCCATATTTTCCAGAACTATAGCCGATAACATGACTATATAGCCTGCCATGGGGATATACTCTTTTCATTTCACCATTATCATTTACTTGGGTTTCTGCTAATACAGTACCGTAGCGATCATAAATAGTTCCCCTTATTGTTCTTTCCTCTCTGGCCTGTTGTCTTTTGTTATATGGGTTAAGGGCCATTTCATCCGCCTGAAATATTTGAAAATAGGTTAAGTAAAGAATTATACTGAAAAACAAAAGACTTACAAACACAATCACATGAACCATTTTTTTATTGTTCTCCAACGAAAGCTACCTCCTCTCCCTCTAAGGTTTTTTTAGAAATAGCCTGCAGAATACCGAAGGCAATAAAAGCAGAGACTAAGGACGTTCCTCCGTAACTGATAAACGGAAGAGTCACCCCAGTAAGTGGTATTAATTTAATAACGCCACCAACAATAATAAATGTTTGGTATCCATATATTAAAGTAATACCGAGGGCTACAATTTTCTTAAAGGTATCCTTAATGCTCAGTGCTATTTTAAAGCCTCGATAGGTTAATATAAAATACAAAAGCACTACAGCCATTCCGCCAAATACTCCAAGCTCCTCACATATTGCAGAAAAAATAAAGTCTGTATGTACCTCTGGAATATATTCCGGATTACCAAGACCTAAACCCGTTCCAAAAAATCCTCCTGCAGCAATAGCAAATAAGGATTGAGTAATTTGATAGCCCTTCCCAGAAATATCTGCCCAAGGGTTAATCCAGGTTGTTAATCTGACCTCTACGTGACTCATTGTAAAGTAGCTAAATACAGCTATTATTAACGCCGCACCTAAGTTGTATAAAAGCAGTTTCTGATCTTCTCCATAAATATAAAATATGCTTAAAAATACAATATAAAAAAGCATGGATAAGCCCAGCTCCCTTTGAAGCAGAAGGAAGAAAATATGCATATACACTAAAATTAAAAATATATATTTATTTTTAATATTTACATTTTTCCTATCCAGTAAATTCCATTCTTTAGACTCTATGCCATCGGGTGCACTCTCTGACGCACTGAGTCTTAGCTTATAATAAGCTGCTATGAAAAAAACAAAGCTTATTTTTATAACTTCAGCAGGTTGAAAGTTAAATCCGCCTATACTGATCCAGTTCATTGCTCCTTTTCTACTAGTCCCAAAAACAAAAGTTGCTATAAATAGAATAAAATCAAACCCTAGATAAAGATATATGTACTTATCCCAATTCTTTATAAGCCTAAAAAATGTATAGGATAAAAAATAAAGTATAATACCAAGTCCATATATCATAATCTGCTTAAAGCCATAAGATGGATTAAGGCGATAAAGCATGATGATTCCTAAACTCGTTAACATCGATATAATTAAAAATATATATTGATCACCCATCTGCTTTTTTACAATAACAATATACGAGATTACCATTAATACAATAACTGCAGCACCAGCTACTAATATGGATGGGTCAAAAGGCTTTTGATACAGAAAAAGCAGAGTGAAAAATAGTAGATTTATAGTTATTAATATGTAAATAGGCCGCCGTATTTTGAATAAATTGTAGAGATTCATTCCATCACCGCCTCTTTTACAAATAAAAACTCTACCTGTCCTACACCGATACGATCACCATTTTTAAGTCTAACTACATCTTCTATTTTCTTGCTATTTAAATAAGTTCCATTCACACTTCCCTGGTCCTCTAAAAAATATTCCCCCTCATCCATGATGATCCTAGCATGTTGTGAGGAAATATACTTATCCAGCAGCTGAATAGTGCTTCCTTTGGCCCTTCCAATTGTGGTTATATCCTTTAAATCATAAAACTCTAATATATCAAAGTCCAAACGTTCTTTTCTATTAACAAGCTTTAAATAAGGATTATTATTTTCTTTTTGGTTAATTTTATTAATGGACTGAATATCTAAATATATCAGTCTAATAATACCATATAAAAAATAATATATTAGAACTATAAATACATACCTTATAATCCACGAAAGGATTTTAAACATGAAATTTCACCCTTAATCTTTAAATTTATTGTATACCAATATTCTTTACCAATATTGTATACCAAAAACGAATAAATTAACAATATCTTCTAAACTCTTTTTGAAATTATGATGCCTAGAATGAATCCAATAACAGCACACATTGTAGAAATCCATCCACTATCCAGTTCTTTTCCCTTTGGAACAAGCTCTCCAATTGTAATATAGAGCATAGTGCCGCCTGCAAAGGCAAGGCAAATCCCAATAAAAGAATATGCCAGTTCTCCGATTAATACACCAAAGTATGC
>JAEWHG010000208.1 GCA_023387935.1 Bacillota bacterium | reverse complement strand
TAACTTTGAGGCTTCATATCACCTTTAATTTTGTTCTTTACTAGTACAGCGCCGTTTCTAAAAAACAAGCTAATATAGGGTAGTTCTGTAACAAATAGTTCTTCTAGTTCACCAAAATTTTCCTCTTTAACGGTTAAGTCGGAAGTTTCCAAATATGAATTCAAAAGAAGATCTACATTTTCATTGCTGTAAGCAATAAAATTGGTGCTACCTACCTTAGAAGAATGGAGTAAATCAGTTATATCTGGGATATCAGATAGCTCCCATCCACCAAGGACTAAATCATAATCTTTTGAGTTTATTTGTTTTTCATACTCTTCCCATTCTAAAAACTTAACATCTACCTGTATACCTAATTTTTTTAAATCCTCTTGAATGAAAATAGCAGTTTGCTCTCTTAATGAATTATTAGCATTAGTAATTAATTTTAATTTTAGAACTTCTCCCTTTTCATTTGTTCTAAACTCTTTATCTTGTTTTATTGTATATCCTGCCTGTTCTAAAAGCTGTTCTGCTAAACTAGGATTATACCCTAATCGAATTTTGCTATCATCATATAGCCAAGAGTTTGGCATAACAGGAAAGTCTGATACAGTTCCATGCCCCAAATAAATATTGCTAGAAATTTTTTCGCGATCTATACTATACCCTATTGCTCTTCTAATATTTACATCTTGTAAAATGCTTGCTCTAAAATTAATACCTACAAACTCATAATTAGATGTAACAAACTCATAGGATTTTGTAGTTTTTTCATCTACATATTTACCCCAATCAACTACTTTAGGATATACAAAATCTATATCCCCATTTTCAAATAAAGACATTTGTGCTTCTTCATCTGGAACAACTAATACAGATATTCCTTCTATATATGGTTCTTCTCCCCAGTAATTATCATTGCGCACTAAAGATATATTTCTCATATTCTCATACTCAGATAATTTATATGGGCCTGTCCCAACAATGATAAAATCTTCTTGATCTAAAAGCTGAGCATTATTTCCTTCAAAAATATGAGAAGGTAAAATAGGAAATGTCATCATTTCTAAACCATTTGCAATGTTTTTAGAAAAATTAACCCTAATATTTTTTTCATCAATTTTAACTATATTTGTTACATACTGCAAAGACTGCTTATATATTGAAGTACTACTTATCCCTTTAATATTACCTTTTATAGCGTTGAAAGTGAATATTACATCATCTGAGGTTAATTTTTCTCCATCATGCCAATAAACGCCATCTCTAATTGTAAAGTCTATACTTTTTTCGTCATTTACAAATTCCCATTTTTCAGCTAATAGAGGCTTTATACTCATATCTTCCTGAAAAGTAACCAACCCTTCATATATTAAATGATGTATTTGGAATAAGTCTTCATTCCTATTAAATATTGGATTTAAGGTTTTGAATCTAGTAGTTGACAAAACTAATGTACCCCCATCAGCAGGTACTTGTTCAATGACCTTTTCCTCTGCTAATTCACTGCCTTCTTCAATGTTAATATCGGAGCTACAGGAAGTAATCATTAATAAAACAACAAGAAAAATGCTAATATATTTTAAATTTTTCACTCTTATCCCCCTCTAACGATAGAGCTAATTAATAGCAATAGCACAATATTATTTATATATTTTACTATAAATTTTATAATCTCTTAATACTTTTTTTTGATAAATCTTGGTTTCATTAAAGGGAATCACTTCTAAAGTTTTGCCGTCTTTACTATACTCAGGATTCTCTAACCACTTCTTAACATTTCCATTCCCTGCATTATATCCTGCTATCATCACTTCAATGTTTGAATCAAATTCATTTTTTAAAATATTTAAATACCATGTCCCTATTTTAATATTTAGATCCGGATTAAAAAGCATATACTCAGAATAATCTTCTATGTTAAGCTTTTCCGAAGCCCATTGCCCTGTAACTGGTGCAATCTGCATCAATCCTTTTGCATCCTTTCTAGATACAGCTTTGGGATTAAATTTACTTTCATTCTTTATTATGGCTAATATTAAGTATGGATCTATTTCATACTCATTAGCATACTTCTCAACTAGATCATAATACCGCAGTGGGTAGATCGTCCTTAGAACCCAGTCTATGTTTTGTAGTCCAATTGCTATTATAAGCAGTAGTATAATAAATACAAAAAACCTTAAACATCCTTTACGAAAAAATAACATGCGAACAATCACCCCAAAGTATTTTAAATTACTCTATTCCAATTTTCTTCAATTTGTAATTTTAGATAATCCAAATCCTTCGAATTATCTATAATTCTGTGGGCATATTGTTTTTTATCCTCAAGTGACATTTGGGCAGCTATCCGTTTTTCAGCATCAGCCATACTTATATTTTCTCGTTTCACTAAGCGAGCAAGCTGTACATCCTTAGGCACAGAAATAAGCCACACCTCTTCAACTATATCGGTTAAATTCATTTCAATCAATAAAGCCGCATCTAATATTATAACACGATTATTATATGTTTTTTTATACCAATTTATCACATCTATAATTTCTTTATTTATATAAGGGTGAGTAATCTGGTTTAATTTTTTTAATAAAGATTCATCGTTGAAAACAATATTCCCTAACTTTTTCCGATTTAAGCTTCCATCTTCAAGTATTATTTCTTCTCCAAAAAATTCCTTAATTTCTTCTAAAGCAGGTTGACCTTTTTCTACAACCTTCCGAGCAACTTCATCCGCGTCTATAATAAAGGCACCTAGTTCCATTAGCATCTTAGATGCTGTGCTTTTACCACTAGCAATGCCACCTGTTAACCCTATTACTCGCACCATAAACTCACTCCTTACTTTGCATCATACCAGTTATCCGCATAGGATAAATCCACTTTTAAAGGTATTTCCATTTCAATTGCATTTTCCATAGAATCCTGCAAAATATTTGTTACTGTTTCGATCTCATCTTCTGGACACTCTATTATTAACTCATCATGAACCTGAAGTATTAATCTAGCTTTATAATTTCCTTCCTTTAGCCTCTTATATACTTCAACCATAGCTACCTTAATGATATCTGCAGCACTTCCTTGGATAGGCGTGTTCATTGCGATACGTTCTCCAAAGCTTCGGATATTAAAATTTGATGATTTAAGCTCTGGCAAATATCTCCTTCTATTGAGTAATGTCAACACGTAACCCTTTTCTTTTCCTTCTGCCACAATATCATCCATGTATTTCTTTATAGAAGGATATTTTTCAAAATAACTTTCTATATATTTTTTTGCTTTTTGAACTGGTATATTTAGGTTTTGAGATAACCCAAAATCGCTTATACCATAAACAATTCCAAAGTTAACTGCTTTTGCATCCCCTCTCATAAGAGATGTAACCTCATCCATTGGCACTTCAAATATTTCCGATGCAGTTCTACTATGTATATCCTGATTTTTAATAAATGCATCTATTAAATTCTCATCCTTTGCAATGTGTGCCAAAACTCTAAGTTCAATTTGAGAATAATCTGCATCAATAAAGCTACAACCCTCATCAGAAACAAAAACTTTTCTCAGTCTTCTTCCCATTTCCAATCGTATCGGTATGTTTTGAAGATTAGGTTCAGTACTTGAAATCCTACCTGTAGTAGTCACTGTTTGATTAAAGCTAGAGTGAATACGATTTGTTATTGGATTTATAATACTAAGAAGTCCATCTACATATGTGGATTTTAGCTTTGTAACCTGTCTATACTCAGATATTTTAGGAATGATATCATGCTTATCGTATAATTTTTCAAGTACATCTGCGTTAGTAGAATAACCTGTCTTGGTTTTTTTCATAGGTGGTAGCCCTAATTTTTCAAAAAGCACTTCACCTAATTGCTTTGGTGAGTTAATATTGAATTCTGTACCCGCTAGATTATAAATTTCTCTAGTTAGCTCATCTATTATTTCTTTAAATTCTATTTCTAAAGCTAAAAGCATATTCCTATCTACTTTAACTCCTAAAAATTCCATGGAAGCAAGTACTTCAACTAAAGGTAATTCTACATCATAGTACAGTTTGTGTAACTCTAGGTCTTCCAGCTTTTCTTTAATAGTATTTGAAAGTTTTGCAGTAACCTGAACATATGCACAAAGTAACTTTTTTAATTCTTCATCTGGAGCTTCCCATAATGAAATCTGTTTTTTACCCTTACCTACTATTTTCTCCTCGTCTAAAATTTCTTCTCCTAAATATTCAAGAGCCAAATCCTTTAAGCTGTAGCTCGACTTTGCAGCGTCGATTAAATACGCTCCGATCATAGTATCGAAATGCAGATTTGAAATATTTATATTATAAGGATAGAAATGTACAATTTCCTTTTTTAAATCATGTCCTATGATTTTAATAGTTTCATCCTCTAAAATTTCTTTAAGGCTGGTAATAAGATCGTCTTCTATAAAATCTTTAAAATCTATGTAGTATTGTTTTTCTCCTGTAGTAGTCATTGCTAAGGATACAATTTTATCTGTTATAATATTATGTTCCTCTGTAACTGTTTTCAAAACAAGCTGTCCTTCATTTCTTACTTCTTCTAAGGCTGCTTTAAGAGTGGTCATATCCTTTATATTAAAAATATTTTCTTTAATGCTAGTTGAATTTACTTCAGTTTCTTCACCTTCGGATTGCATTTTATCTATATTTTTCTTAATACGAGGAATAAGGCTATTAAACTCGTAGGCTCTAAATAAATCTATTAGCTTTTCATAGTTGACGTCTTTCTTCTCAAGAGCTTCTAGACTAATATCTACTGGAACATTGGTTACAATAGTAGCTAATCTTTTGCTTAGAATTGCTTGCTCACGATTCGCTTCGATCTTCTCCCTAAGTTTATCTGCTGAAATTTCTTCAGTATTCTGTATTAAATTCTCAATTGTTTCAAACTGTTTCAAAAGCTTAATAGCAGTTTTTTCCCCTACTCCAGGAACACCCGGAATATTATCCGATTTATCACCCATTAATCCTTTTAAGTCTATGAACTGAGTAGGAGTAACCTCATAATCCTCCATTACTTTTTTATCATCATATATTTCTAGCTGCGATATGCCTTTTTTCGTAAAAAGCACCTTTGTAATGGAAGATGTTAACTGCAGGGCATCTCTATCTCCAGTTACGATTAAACTTTCAATATCTTTTCCTTCGCAGTGTTTTGCCAATGTTCCGATCAAATCATCTGCCTCAAAGCCCTCTAGCTCAATTCGGTATATGTTAAAGGCATCCAACACTTCTTTTAAAGGCTCCATTTGCTCTGCTAATTCTGGAGGCATTTTTTTTCTACCAGCTTTATATTCTGTAAATTCTTTGTGTCTAAAAGTTGGTGCTTTTTTATCAAAAGCTACCCCTATGTAATTTGGGCTATAATCTTCTATTATTTTAAGAAGCATAGTTACAAATCCGTATATAGCGTTGGTGTGCTGGCCCTCTTTCGTTGTTAAAGGTGGTAAAGCATAAAAAGCTCTATTTATCAAGCTATTTCCATCAATAATTATTATCCGTTTTTCCATGGGCAATATTCCCTCCTAACATATTATTAATATTTTAGCATTTATTATGCAGTTAGTAAAATCAATTAATAAAAACTTGACCCGTTAATGCAATCAAAGATTGCATATAGGTGCCCCAGAACCTTGTTCTATTCACAATAAAACAACCTCCTTAGTATGCGCACTAGTGAGGTTGTAGAATTATAGATATTTATTTTTTAGAAAAATTATAAATTAATATTACTAAACCTAAAACTATGGCTGCTCCAGCAAGTAGGTTCTTTAAGCTTATGTTATTAGTTCTTTGGTTATCCACATTCTCTAAAGAATTTGCATCATAATTCGAAGGTGCAATACTATTTTCAGTATCTTCTTTAGTATTTTCTTTAGTATTTTCTTGCGGTAATTTTTCATTTGCAGCCATAGATTTTGGAGTCATTCTCTTTGAATCAACAGATTTTTCGTTCTCTATTTCTTTCGATTGTTCCGAAGATTCTTCGTGGACTTCTTCTGGAGCCATTTTGAATGTAATATTTTTTTCAGATACATGTTTGTCCTCTATAGCATTATATTGCTCCATTTTATTACTGTTTATTAGATTGGTATTTATTAAAGAAAAAGAAGCAACGAAAATTAATATACTTGCAGCAATATTGCTGAACATTTTATTTTTATTAAACTTTTTAATTTTTTTGCTCTTTTCATTTTCTAGTTTTATTCTTAATTCGCTGGAAAAGTTTATAGGTAGATCCACCTCTTCAAGCTCGTTGATACTTTCAATAACTATTTTTAGATTTTGAAATTTAATATTGCAACATTCACAATTATTAATATGATTTTCAAATTCTAACTTTTCTTCACATGAAACTTCATTATCTATATACGCTGACCCATATAAATGAAAGTTTTTGCAGTTCATATTATCACTCCCCTCAAGCTTCCAGCTTCTCTTGAATCAATGTCTTCAAATTAGTTCTGGCTCTACTTATTCTTGATTTGACAGTTCCTTCGGAACAGTTTAACATTTGAGCTATTTCTTGATATGAAAACTGCTGTATATCCCTTAAAACAATAATTTTTCTATGTTCATAGCTTAGCTTGTTTATAGCTTCATTTACCAATCTTTGCACCTCTTTTTTTTCTAATACTGCCTCTGGTGTATCCTCATCACTGTATACTTGTGCTTTATAGCTCCCTTCCTCCGTTTCATACTCACGATCCAAATAAGTTACTGTCGTTTTTCTATTTTTCCGTATAAAGTCCATGCAAGCATTGTTTACAATGGCATACAACCAAGTAGAAAAACTACTTTTACCATTAAATTTATTAATTCCTCTATATGCCTTTAACAAAGCTTCTTGAGTAACATCATTGGCATCTTCTAAATTCCCCAGTATTCGATATGCAATATTGAAAGCTTTTTTTTGATGAGCAATTATTAATTGCTCAAAGCTCTCTATATTCCCTGCCTTTGATTGCTCGATTAAGGAGGCCTCCTGTAAACTCAAAGTTTCCACTCCCTTCCTCATACTCCTATTAATATTTGACGAGTTTAAAATTAATTTGTTCCAAATAATATTTAATTGTCCATAATAACAATATCAAAAAATCAGATAATATCCAATAATTATTTTAATCAGATTCTACCATGTAACAATTAATAGTATAATATTGTTATTATAATAATTACAGTATATTTAAAATTAAAAATTATTGACATGAAGGTTTATCTATGTTAATATTTATTTTGTAATTAAATATGTCGTAGTGGCGGAACTGGCAGACGCAGCAGACTCAAAATCTGCCGATGGCAACATCGTGGGGGTTCGATTCCCTTCTACGGCACCAAAATCATTTATAGAAAAAACTTAAACCGCATAAATTAATGCGGTGTTTTTTTTTCTGCTTAGTTATTAAATTTACATAGGATTGAATTTTTCATTGTTAAATGGTAATATTTTCATATATACACATGCATGAAGGTGGGATTTTATGGATTTTAGACAACTGGAATCATTCGTTGCAATAGCAAAATTTAAAAGTTTTTCTAAAGCTGCTGATTATTTATTTTTAACTCAGCCAACTATAAGTAGTCATATATTAAATTTAGAAAAAGAATTAAACACAGTATTAGTTAATAGGTCTAGTAGAAAAATCTCCTTAACTAAGGCTGGAGAAATCCTATATGATTATGCAATTAATATTATTAATTTAAGAGAAAGAGCACAATTTAAATTAGGGGAATTTAAAGGAAAAATTGTTGGGAATATCGAAATAGCATCAAGTACAATTCCAGAGCAGTATATTATTCCTGAGCTTATATGTGAATTTAATAAAATATATCCTGATGTTACTTTTACAATGCTCCATTATGATTCTTCTCAGGTTGTAGAAGGAATTATAAACGGAGATGTAGGCTTTGGTATTGTCGGTGCTAAAATACATCACAATCAGCTTAAGTACGTAGAGCTAATTAGTGATGAACTTGTTGTAGTTACCCCTTATGCAGAGTATTACAATGCTATGGATGGTGAAATTTTAATAAATGACTTGTTACAGGAAAAGTTTATCTTAAGGGAAGAAGGATCGGGTACAAGAAATTTAATAGAGGAAACTCTCAAAGAAAAAAATATGGACATAAAACAGTTTCATACGATTGCTCATGTAGAAAATACACAAGCAATAAAACAGTGTATTAGAAGAGGTCTGGGTATTTCAATACTATCTACCCGTGCAATTGAAGATGAAATCAAGTATAAGCTATTGAATTATTTAAAAATTAAAGATATTGACCTAAACAGAAAATTTTATTTTGTATACCATAGTCAAAGAACTCCATCTCCACTTGAAATCGAATTTCAGCGATTTGTTTGCGACTATTTTAAAGAAACACAAAAACCATAGAAATGTAAAAAAGGATGGGCTCCCCATCCTTTTTGAATTTAAAAACAAACCAACAATCCGCCTCGCCCTGCATGAGTACCTATTACAGGTCCCATAGTTGTAACTAAAACCTTATCAGGGTTAAAGCGCTTCATTATTTCCTCTTTCAAAATCAAAGCATCTTCAATACAATCACAATGAGTTATTCCTATAATTTTATTTTTAAAATCTGTATTTTTTTCTGCCATTTGATCTAGCATAAAATTTATAGCTCTTTTTTTACCACGAATGGTTTTTAATATTCTTACATATCCTTCTTCAACATGTACGATTGCTTTAAGGTTTAACAAGTTTGCTACCATTTCTTTTACTCTGGTGACTCTACCACCCTTAACTGCATTTTCTAGAGTTTCTAGGTACACTACAACTCGCATTTCATCCCTATATTCCTTTAGCTTTTCAACAATACTTTCTAAGCTTGCTCCTTCTTTTCTCATTTCACAAGCCTTTAGTACTTGCATACCTACACCTAATGATCCGTTTAAGGTGTCAAAAATCTCAATTTTACTTTCCATCATATCCCTTACCATCATTGCTCCATTAATTGTACCGCTTAATTTTGAAGAAAGATGGATACAGAGAGTTTCGCTTGTTTTAAGCGCTGCCTTCTTAAATGCATCTATGTAGCTTTGCGGCGAAGGCTGGGATGTTTTTGGCAGTTCCTCAGTCTCAGACATTTTTTTGAAAAATTCTTCATGAGTTAAATTTATACCATCAACATAATTTTCTCCATTAATTTCAATGTTTAAAGGAACAACTATAATATCATTTTCTTCCAAAATTTCCTTTGGTAAATCACAAGAACTATCAGTTATTATTTGCATTGAAAAAACCTCCTGTTGTTTCTTAATTACTTCTATAATAATATGTATTTTAGAATATTGAAAGAGAAAAATGATGTTTTATGCAAAAAATTTATATTTTTTTAATATTATGTTTATAAGCGTAAATTGCTGCCTGTGTACGATCACTTACTTTAATCTTTTTAAATACATTTGAAACATGATTTTTTACAGTTTTCTCGCTAATAAACAGACATTCTCCAATTTCTTTATTATTAAGTCCTTCAGCTAATAACGTTAAAACCTCATATTCTCTCTTTGTTAAGTTTTCCTCATTCATTCTCTTCGCACACTTTTCTTCACGACGATTAAACTCTTTTACCAACTCAGTTGCCAATGTAGGATAAATATATGTAGAACCAAGGAATACATCTCTAATCGCTTTGATTAAGCTTTCACTTTCTGCATCCTTTAATACATATCCATTCGCTCCTAGGTTTATGGTTTCAAATAAATATTCCCTATCCTCATGAAAAGTAAGCATAATTATTTTAATAGTATTATCCATATCTTTTAGTCTTCTTAAAGTTTGTATTCCATTTAATTTAGGCATACTAATATCTAATAGTACAATATCTGGTTTAAGTTGCTGAGTTTTTAAAATCGCCTCTTCTCCATCCGCTGCTAATCCAATTACTTTTATATCCGGTTCTAGTTCAACAATTTGTTTTAGCCCTTGTCTTACTAAAGAATGGTCATCTGCTATTAAAATTTTTATTTCTTTCATTAGTTTTGCCTCCTAGATTTCATTTGGTATATTCACTATTATTTTTGTACCACAATTTTCTTTACTTCTTATTTCAAAACCTCCATTAAGAATCTCTATTCTTTCTTGCATATTCAAAAGACCAAAACCTCTTTCATTTCTATTACATCCTTTTACAGATTCTACATCAAATCCTATACCATTATCTTCTATTAATAAATGTATGTTTTTTCTTGTCATCTCTACTTTCATTTTAACTAAATCGGCTTTAGAATGCTTCCTAATATTGTTTAAAGCCTCCTGTGTTATTCTGAATAAAGTAACGGTTTTATTATTATCATGTATCTCAGCTTTTGATAATATAATAAAATCCACTTCTATATTAGATTCATTTTGAAAATCTTCTATGTATCTTTGTACAGTAGGTATAAATCCGATTTCATTTAATGCCATAGGATGTAAATTGTATATGATTTGCCTAATGTCTTTAATACTCATTCTTAGAATTCTCTTTAATTCCTGTATTTCAGTTTTTGCTTTAGAAATATCCACGTCCATTAGCTTTTCACAGACCTCTGTCTTTATTATTGCATTCGTTAGAGATTGAGCAGGTCCATCATGAATATCTCTGGCAATTCGTTGTCGTTCTTCTTCTTGAGCTTGTATAATTTTACTTCCTAAAGAGCTTCTATAATTCATATCTTGTAATGTATCCGATATATTTTCCAGATCACCACTTAAAAAATCAAAAGCTACACTAACTTTGGACATTAAGTTCTCAGCCCTCTTTACGACATCAAGAGAGTTTTTAAGCCTCATTTCTAGATCCATTCTTCTCTTAATTAAATCTGTTTCTTCCTGTCGCTTTAAAACTAGCTTTATTTGCAATTGATTTGCATTTTCATATGCTCTTCTTATATCTTCTTCACTATGCTTAGAAAAATTTTTACTTACTGTCAATAGAATTTTTCGACTAGCAGTTTCTTGCTGCTCTAATACCTCTACCTCTTTAATTATAAGCTGAACCTTATTTTGAAACTCAGCTAATTCATTTTTAAGAGTATTATAGTCTTTTCTTGTTGCTTCCGATATTTCAAATATTTCTTTTTTTCCTTCAGAAATAGCTTCCATTGTTTTCTTTAAAACTTTTGAAATTTCATTATTATTCGTTTCTAAAATGGACACTTAATACAACACCTCCATAACTTTAAATTATTCTACATACTATTACAAGTTTCCTCTTTTTTCTTTGCAGCAAATAGATTCAAATAGAAAATGGTACGATTTACCCACAAAAAAAAGCATCTAACGATGCTTTTTTGACATTTGGGGTATGGTTCCAGGAGCTAAGCGTCCTAAGACACTCTCTTGAAGAAGAGGGTGTCTTAGAACGCTTAGCTATCGGATAAAATTTGCGAGTTCAAACGAACAAATTTTATTTTATTTTTAATTTATTTTGTAATTACTCAACATCCACTTATCTTTAACCTTTTCAAGTTCAACAGAATAAAGTATTTCCTCAGAGTAATCATTTACATACCCTGAAACATCCCATAAAACTCTTGCTTCTAATTTTACTTTGTTCGAACTATTTTTTATTATAGAGATATCTTTAACTTTTACCTTTGAAATCATTTCAAAGGATCTAGGTTCAAATATCATTTCTTTATACATTTCCATATCATCTTTAAGTAAAGGATACACAGTAAATTCTTTTAGCTCTTTTTCTATTTCATAAATAGATAAATATTCTCCTATAAGAAACTGGTTCCATACCCTAATCCGTTCTTTAAAAAGAGTTTCAACTTCTTTGTGAAGTTCTTCTTTGAAAGTATCATTGCTGTAGGATGCAAAAATAACATTCTGATAAGAGATCATAGTAACAATAAATAAAAAAATGACAAAAACCCGTTTCACAGTTATTCCCCCTTGTTTATCTTCTTGTATAATCCATTATAAACAAAGGAGGTTGCAAAATTTAGTTCTTTTTAGTACGCAATTAAATTTTCGTACAACATATAGTGCCAAATTGACGTGTCGATCTACAATATATTGTGCAGATTGTTATATTTCTTTAATAGCCTTTCTCTCTTCTTCATTTAATAGATTTTCCATATCTAAAATAATAACCATTCGATTTTCAATTTTTCCAATGCCACTAATGAATTTATCCTCAGAACTCATTATAATACTAGGCGCATCTTCTATATGATCATCGCTAATTGTTAATACTTGAGATGCATCGTCTACTAGTAAGCCTACTTGTTTCCCATTAATTTCAAAAATTATAATTCTTGTATTAGCAGTTGTATCCACATGAGGCATTTCAAATTTTTCCCTCAGATTAATAACTGGCACTACATCTCCACGATAATTTATAATTCCTTC
>JAEWHG010000200.1 GCA_023387935.1 Bacillota bacterium | reverse complement strand
AATCGATATTACCTTTATATTCCCTAATTAACGTTTCATATTGTTCCATAGATTCAGTAACACTGCGATTTACATTTGCCTTATTATGGCTCTCGCTGGCACTTATTACGTAGGTAATTTGATCTACACCAGCTGCAATAGCAGATTCAACTCCCCTTGCATTCGGTACAAGTGCCACAAACTTAATGTCTTTATCTACGGCATATTTCTTTGCAGCGGCTACAACATCTTTGGTATCAGCCATCTGAGGAATCGCTTTTGGGCTAACGAAAGAACCTAGCTCGATTCGCTTAAAATTAGCATCAATTAACTTCTCTACAATGGCTACTTTGTCTTCTGTTGCAATAAAATCTTTTACATTCTGGAAGCCATCTCTGGGGCATACTTCCAATATTTCTACTGATTTTGGAATAATCACATTTACATCTCCTTTTACTATATCTATAATTTCAAATATCAACATTATTGATTTAGAACATGCCGAATACACCTAAAAATGCTAAGCTAGCTATTAGAACAAGTGCAAATACAGCCCAAAGGAAAAGCGAAACGAATACTTTGCTTTCCTCTTCTTTTGTAAAGTCATCTTTATTGCTTGCCAGTGCAGCAAGAATTAATGCACCGCCAGTGGATGCCGGACTAATACCTGCACAAGAGCCACCAGCTGCAATTGCAGCAACTAGTTCTACTACTTTTACACCACCAACAGTTTCAACAATACTACCAACCGTTGGTATCAGTGTTGGATATACAACCCCAAGTGCTGAACTTACCCATGAAAGAAGACCTGCAGTTATCCCCATAATAGGTGCTGCTGTTTTAGGTGTCATGATAGAAGCAAGAACATTTGATAATAGGTCTACTCCTCCTGCCAAGTCTACAACATTCATCAATACACCAACACCAAGAACCAACATTACAGTGCCCCATGGAATACTCTTTAACGAAACAGTTTCATCTCCTACTTTAAAGAATATTAGTGTAGTAGCAACAAGAAATGCCGCTAGACCAACATTTACATCTGCAAGGACGATTAGAAGAAGCATAACAAGGATACCTAAAAGAGATACAACCTGCTTAACTGTGTATTGAGAAGTATCTGAAAGTTTTAAACCTTCTCCAGTGCGCTTTACCTTATAACCTTTATACACAACGTAAACAATGCATGAAAAGGTAACAGTCATTATTATATTTGATATCAACACGCTAATCATCACATCATCGAGACCTTGCTCTGCAACAATACCAGATATAAGAATACCTTCTGGCGTTATTGGTGTCATTCTACCTGCCATAAGGCCTGTTACACCTATAAGAGAGAGCATAACTGGATTGTAACCAACCTGCAGTGCTAGAGTAACTGCAATAGGTGGGATAATAGCCAAGGCTGGAATTGCACCAGGACCCACGGCAGCAACTATAAAACCTGCTATATAAATAAAAATCGGGATAAGCCATATATTTTTCCCTACTAATGAAACAAGTTTCTTTGCGCTTAACTCCAATGCCCCAGTAGAATTCACTATAGTAAATAGAAAGGTTATACCTACTAATGTGATAAACAATGATGTACTAAATCCACTGATAATTACTTTATCCGTAATACCAAAAAAGCGTCCAAGAACAACTGCTACAGCAATAGAAAGCAAACCTACATTTATTTTCTTTAAAAAAGCAACGATTACTACAACTACAAAGACTATTAGAGATATAACATCCATGCTCATATTATATTATCCCTCTCTCCTTTAGGTCTTTTAACTCGTCTGAATCCATGCCCAGCATTGCTCCATAGATTTCTTCATTATGAGCACCTAAAAGTGGTGCCGGTGTTTTTACTTCAGCTTTTGTTTCCATAAGTTTAACAGGATTACCATTCACTCTCATCTTCCCTATAACAGGATGCTCACAATCAACAAACATTTCTCTTACATGGGCTATATGCTCGTTTTCCGTTACCTCCTTTAGACCCATAATAGGAGCTGCAGGTACACCGGCTGCAAGAATAACATCTACTGCATCTTCGATCGTGTAATTAGAACTCCATTTTTCAATCTCTTGCTTCAAGGATTGGTGATTCGTACATCGCTTATCATTTGTATCAAAACGAGGGTCTTCTAAAAGATCTTCTCTTTTCATTACTTTCTTACATAAATTCTCAAACAATTTCTGATTTCCACAGCCAATAACAAACTGGCCATCCTTTGCCGTAAAAGAGTCATATGGTGATGCAGATGCGTAGCGATTACCCATAAGCTCTGGTTGCTTACCTGAAATCATATAACGCTGTGTTCCTGTTTCAAGAGACGCTACAACAGAATCCACTAATGATACATCTACTCTCTGTCCTTTTCCAATAACAGTCCTAGCATTAATAGCGGCAAGTACACCAATTGTCAAATTCATACCACCAAGCACATCTCCCATTGCGTTACCAACTCTTGTAGGCGATCCTCCTGCTACTCCAGTAATACTCATCAATCCACCCATTGCTTGTGCAATAATATCATAGCCTGGTCTATCGGAATATGGCCCATAACAACCAAATCCAGATACAGCAGCATAGATAATCTGATCATTCACTTCTTTAAGTACATCATAACCAAGACCAAGCTTGTCCATAACGCCTGGTCTATAATTTTCAACCACAACATCTGCATTTTTCACCATATCTAGAAATATCTTTTTACCCTCAGGCGACTTAAGATTCAGCGTTATTCCTTTTTTATTTCTGTTTACATTGGCAAAGTATAGACTGGCACCATTCTTAAAAGGCCCCATGCCTCTTGTGTCATCACCATTACCTGGCATCTCAATCTTAATTACATTTGCCCCCATATCTGCTAACATCATTGTACAGTAAGGTCCAGCTAATACTCGTGTTAAATCAAGAACTTTTATATTCTCTAGTGCTCCTCTGTTCATTTGATTCTCCTCCTTTTATGTTTTAAGATGTAAGATGACTGGGCATCCATGCTCAGTTTCTCTTCTATATTCTTAAGAGCAATATTCATGCCAAATTAAAATTACTTGCTAATTAATTCGTTATAATTTGTCGATTATTGCGCATATTTGCCAAATTAGAATTTTAATTTTAAATTTTTTTATTATACAGATATATCTATATATTCAATTTTCATTCATTTCACTTCAAAATATAGTCAATATATAGTCACAAATATTCAAAGCTATATATAAAGTCATATTTAAGCAATTATAATCAAAGAAACAAATAAATCTATTATCATTTAAAAAGTTTGTTGTTTTCTTATACAATAAAAAAGCTGATCTCTATTAATATAGAAATCAACTATTGTATTTTTGACTCATACATCAATTTATTAAATTTATATATGAGTCCATATCATTTGAAATCAATATATTAAAGTTCTATTAAAACCCCTAAAGACTACCTTTCTAATAATTACTAGAATTTATTTAATAACTAACTTATATTTTTAAAAAAGGTATTTAAAACTTTGTTGAAATATTAAACTTTTTGATTCTTCTCCAGAGTGTTGATTCACTAATTCCTAAAATCTTAGCCGCTTCTGACCTATTTCCTTTAGTTGAAATTAACGCATTTTTAATAGTTTCTATTTCATCTTTTTCAAGGTGTATAGATATATCAGCGTTAGTATTTGAATATGTCTGATAAATTACTTGCTTCATAACCTCGTCTGTATTTTCACTAATCATTCCACCATTTAATAAGATAGCAAAACGCTCAATTATATTTTTCAATTCTCTTACATTACCTATTAAAGAGTGGTTTTTCAATTGCTCTAATACTTGTTGCACTATTATTTTATTCTCATGGTACAATTCAGGATACTTTTTACTGAGAAAATCTCTAGCTAAAACTTCTACATCTTCCGGACGGTGTCTTAAGGGTGGAATTAAAATAGTTAATGTATTTAAACGATGCAATAAATCTAATCTAAAGTTCCCGTTTTCTGCTTCATGCATTAAATCCCTATTAGTAGCTACAATTACCCTAACGTCTACATTAATAAGCGTATCGCTTCCCACAGGATGCACTTGTTTTTCCTCGAGAACTCTCAAAAGTTTCGACTGTACTAAAAGTGGCAATTCACCGATCTCATCAAGAAAAATCGTTCCCTTATGCGCTTGTTGAAATAAACCTTTCTTTCCTCCTTTTTGTGCCCCTGTAAAAGAGGCTTCTGCATATCCAAAAAGTTCTGCTTCAAATACAGATTCAGGTAATGCTGCACAGTTAATGGCTAAAAATGGAGCCGATCTTCTGCTGCTATTTTTATGGATACTTTGTGCAAAAAGTTCTTTTCCCGTTCCACTTTCTCCTGTAATAAGTACAGGAAGATCTGTTTCTGAATAAAGCTTTGCGATCTTAACGGTTTTATCCATCAGATCACTTTTATAAATTATATCATCAAAAGAGTACTTTGCTGTCAAACCTTTTTTTATAAGTGTTTTTCTGATTTCCATTTCATTATCTTGTACTTCTTTTACTCCTTGAAAAATAGCGACAGCTCCTATAGTTTTATTGTTCGAAAAGATAGGAAGTCTTGAAACAACAAGATGTTTATTTAATCTAACATCAAGTACGTTTCTCTGTTCTATACCTGATTCCATAACTTTAACAAGTCTTGATTTAGGAAAGAATATAGTTGTTTTTTTATGCATCATTTCTTCTATTCCTTCTAGACCCAGAAATTTAGCAGCCCAGTCATTGATATAAATTATCTCGGCATCGGAATTTATAATAAGTATTCCATTTCTTGAAAAGTCCATAAACGATTTAAGGGCTTCTATAAGAACAAAGTTATCATCACATCTATTATCATTCATAAATCTCCCCTCCGATCTCTTCTACTACTGCCTACCTATAAATACTTAATATTCAGATATTAGCAAGCATATGCATTACTCATCCCTATACAGTTTTTATACATTATACTACAAACTCAATAATCTATAAACAATGCTTTTCTAAATTTTAATATTCCTACAATATATCTTGATCTTCTAAATACTCCAGATAACTTATTTAATAGAGATTATTTCTCAATCAACAATATATCTATAAATAGAAAAAGAGCGAAAATCGCTCTATTTGTTATATTCTTTGACCTCAGGTATATTAATGTCCCCTAATCATAAATCTTATGGTTATGCTTACTTAAAACAGATACAAAGTTTTATCTCTTAGCTTGGCAGGAGCATATTCAGGCCCTCTTTTATCTGCTCCATAATAAATTGGTACTCCGGTCAAACTAATATTCATAGACACGTTCCTCTCTACTAGTTAGCCTTAAATAATTCCATATTTGAGATACGTTCGAAGGCTTCCTGAAGTTTATCAGTTTTGCAAGTACACGCTATACGAATATAACCCTCGCCACTATCTCCAAAAGCAATTCCTGGCAATGTAAGAACGTGAGCTTCTTTCAGTATTTGATCTGCTACCTCAACAGAAGAAAGTCCTGTCTCTTTGATGTTTACAAATAAGTAAAATGTACCCTTTGGTGGTAATACAGACATATTTGGTATTTTATTTATCCATTCAGCCGCATAGAAAACTCTCTTTTTATATTCTTCTAACATCTTAGGCTGTATTATTTTTCGATTTCTTAAAGCATGGATAGCTGCCCTTTGTGATATAGATGGGGCTGTAAATACTACATTTTCATTAATTTGTTGTATAGTCTTTATGATGTAATCAGGGGCTAAAACATTACCGATTCGCCATCCTGTCATAGTAAAGTCTTTCGAAAAACTATTAATGGTAATCGTTCTCTCCTTCATACCATCTAAACTAGCTATAGGAATAAAAGGCTCTTGGAAACTATACAATCCATATATATCATCTGCAATTACTACAAGATCATATTTTTTTGCTATAAATGCAATATTTTCAAGAGTTTCTCTAGTAAAACACGTTCCTGTAGGGTTATTTGGAGAATTTATAATAATAGCTTTTGTTCTTTCTGTTATTAATTTTTCCAATCTATCTATATTAATTTGAAAATCTTCATCTTCATATGTGTCCAATACTACAGGTATACCCCTTGCAAGTTCAATCTGCTGAGGGTATGGTGTAAAGCATGGCTGATGAAT
>JAEWHG010000197.1 GCA_023387935.1 Bacillota bacterium | reverse complement strand
CAGGATGGTTTAAGACCATCCTGTTTTACTATTTTATAGAAAATAAAATAACAAAATTTTTAAAAGTCTCTATAAAATATAAATATTACAATAAAAATAGAAGGAAAAAGTGGAATATTGTAGAATATATGTTGTTGGTGTTGAATTCCTAATACTAGTGAATAGAATATGAAATTTATTTGGATATATGGGGGAGAAATTATATGGAAAATACACAGAGCTTATCTGTAGAAATAGAAAAAATATTAAAATGTATACCAGGGGTTCTTTTTACGAAAGTAGTTGTAGCTGAGAATATGGAAAATTTTAATATAGAAGAAATACATATTGTTGCTACTACCAAAAGAAATCCAAAGCAAATTTCAAGAGATATTCAGTCTATTATGAGCGCAAAATTTGATTTGGATTTTGATCATAAAAAAGTCAGTATTGCTCAAATTGAGTATGGAAATGATACAGATTTTGTCAAGGATAATAATAGGCTACAAATCGAAGGTATTGACTATACAATAAAGGGAAACCAAATAAGGACAGAAGTAACATTAAAATATGATGATGAAGTATATAAGGCAGAAGAAGCTGGTCCGAATACTTTATCTAATACTTATAGAATTTTAGCTAATGCAACATTAAATGCGATTCATCAATATATTGATAGAGGGCATATGTTTGCAATTGAAGATATAGAAAGAGTTAGAATAGGAAAGCAAGATGCAGTTCTTGTAGCTGTAGGAGTGATCTCCTCAGAATATGAAGAAGTACTATTAGGAAATGCCCTAATTAAGGGCGATGTAAGAGAAGCTGTAGTTAAGGCTACATTAGATGCCTTAAACCGCAAGCTACCTAAACTTAGTTAGTAGCTTAGATCGACTAAATCTGAACTTAAAAATAGAATAGTAAAGTCTTTCCTAGCGTAGCGTAAGCTCCTATTGCATTAGCGTAGCAATAGAGACTATGCACAAGGGGGATATTTTAAATGACAATTTTAACTGCTATTTTAGAAGTTTTAACTAAAGCTGTTGGAAATATTTCTTGGTTATAAGGATTACTTAGTCGATCTAAGTTCTATATTTTGGAGGAACATAAATGAAAAATCTACCTACAAATCTTAGAAAATATATAGTAATTATTATAGGACTATCACTTTTATTGTTATTTTTCATGGTAAAAACATATAGCATTACTGATTATTCTATTTTACTAATGTTTATTATATTATCAATATTAGTAGAGTCATTAATTGTACCAATGCCTATTGGTGCGGCTGTATCTGTAGGATTTGCAGTTTCTTTTACCGCCATGATTATTATAGGACCTTTAGGTGCTGCTATTTGTTCTTCTTTAGGGATGATGTTAAGGTATGTTCAATTACCAGATGGATCAACCAGACATGTTAAAAATACACCATTATATAAGGTGCTTTTTAATGGGGCACAGATTTTCATTTCTATCGGTTTAGCCTCTATTGTCTATTACAAGCTTGTAGGAGGGATATTTCCAGATGTTAATTTTTACAAAGATATAATCCCTTTAATAATATCTATATGTGTATATGTTCTATTAAATACTCTTATTATGACAAAACTTCTTTCGATGATAAATAATCAACATTTTAACACAATGTTTATTAAGGGTATGAGATGGCTGCTACCCAACTGTTTTATTGTAACATCTTTAGGAATCTTTTTTAGTATTTTATATTTAAATTATGGAACTGTAATTATGCTACTATTTTTTGGACCTCTTTTGTTAGCAAGGTATTCCTTTAAATTATATCTGGAAATGAAACAGGTATATATTGAAACAGTGTGCGCTTTAACTAAGACAGTTGAAGCGAAAGACCAATATACGAATGGACATTCTCAGAGAGTAGCCGAATATGCTGAAAAGTTAAGTATAAAAATGAATATTGGAGAAAAGAGAGTAGAAACTTTAAAAACAGCAGCACTGCTTCATGATATAGGCAAAATAGGAATAAGTGATGACGTATTAAACAAGCCTGGAAGATTAACTGCTGAAGAATTTGAAATCATTAAAAAACATTCCGAAATAGGGGTAGAAATTTTAAGTTCAGTAGATTTTTTAAAGGATGCAAGAGAGATTATTTTAAGTCATCATGAAAAGTATAATGGAACTGGATATCCATCTGGGTTAGAAGGAGATAAAATCCCAATAGAAGCATATATACTTTCTGTTGCTGATGCTTTTGATGCTATGACCAGTGACCGATCTTATCGAAAAGGTATGACAATAGAAGAAGCACTAACTATCATAGAAAAGGATTCGGGTACTCATTTTCATCCATTAGTGGCCGAAAGATTTATAGAATTAATAAAAGAAGAAATTGAAGAAGGGCGTATAGCAAAAGGGAAAATTTTGGAGAATCTGTAATGTAGTGTAGGGTGAATTTTTCAAAAAGGAGTGTATAATATGATATTTGAAGGTCTAATTTTAGGAATGATCATTGGAAAGCTTCGGGGTGGAAATGTAATGAACCTGGGCAAATTTGTGTTTAGATCCAGCTTTCTATTAGTTTTCTCATTGTTATTAAATCTTGGAGTATCCATATTAATTTCCATGGGCTACGAGAAAGTTATAGATAATAGAATGATGCTTTATATTGCTTCTTACGTTATGCTTTTCATTGTTCTATTCTTAAATTTAGAAAGAAAATCCATATGGTTAATTTTAATAGGCGCTATTTGTAACTTTACGGCTATCGTTCTAAATGGTGGGAGTATGCCTATTGATTTAGCTCTTTTAGAGAAAATTGGATCTGAAAACATGTTGCAATCAATCCAAATGGGAGAGTTAGCTAATTATATAAATATTAATGATGCCTATTCTTTTACAATTCATTTAGGAAAGAGATTTACAACCCCTTACTGGTATCCCTTTAAACAAATTTTTAGTGCTGGAGATGTACTAATATCCTTAGGACTTTTATTACTTACTCAGGGAATAATGCAGATTAAAAGACATAAGTTTAAATCAAACATTGTGAGATTTAATCACAATGGAAAATTGAGAGTGTAAGTTTTTCTTAAAAGAAATTTTCATGCTTAATAAAAAAATGGGAAAACTAAGCTGAGATAATATCTCAGCTTTATATATTTAGTAGATATAATAAAACTTCCAGTAAATGTTATGGTATTTGTTTCGTTTATTGTAATGTTAAATAATTAATGTTAAAATAGTACGATAGTATGTTAATAATGAAAATATCGAGGTGGATATATTGAAAAGATTATTTGAAAAAGTTTTTGGCACCTACAGTGAGAGAGAAATTAAAAAACTAGATAAAACAGTTGATGAAATAGAAGCTTTACAAGAATCATATGCAAAGCTAACAGATGCAGAACTTAAAGATAAAACTAGACAATTTAAAGAAAGATTAGAAAAAGGAGAAACATTGGATGATATTCTTCCGGAAGCCTTTGCTACAATTCGTGAAGGCGCTTGGAGAACATTAGGTATGAAGCACTATAGGGTACAGCTTTACGGTGGTATTGTGCTTCACCAAGGAAGAATTGCAGAGATGAGAACTGGAGAAGGTAAAACCTTAATGGCTACTTTGCCAGTATATTTAAATGCACTATCCGGCAAAGGTGTTCATGTTGTTACTGTTAATGATTACTTAGCCAAAAGGGACCAGGAATGGATGAGTAAGGTCTACAATTTCCTTGGATTAACAGTAGGCGTAATTGTACATGGCATAACGAATGAAGAGAGAAGAGCAGCATATCGATGTGATATTACTTATGGAACAAATAATGAGTTTGGATTTGACTATCTAAGAGATAACATGGTAATTCATCTTCATGAAATGGTTCAGAGAAAATTGAACTATGCAATAGTGGATGAGGTGGATAGTATTTTAATTGATGAGGCTAGAACTCCCCTAATTATTTCTGGACAAGGACAGAAATCTACTAAAATGTATTTTATTGTAGATCAGTTTATCAAAACTTTAAAAAAGGAAGTAGATTTTGTTTTAGATGAAAAAGCGAATTCTGTTACATTGACAGAAGAAGGTGTGGAAAGAGCAGAAAAATATTTTGCTGTAGAAAATCTTTCAGATATAAATAATACTGAGCTAGCACACCATATTAATCAAGCTCTAAAAGCAAATAATCTAATGAAATTAGATAAGGATTACGTTGTAAAGGATGGAGAAATAATTATCGTAGATGACTTTACAGGTAGATTAATGTTTGGTCGTAGATATAGTGAAGGGCTACATCAGGCTATAGAAGCAAAGGAAGGTCTGGAAGTACAAAGAGAATCTAAGACCTTAGCTACGATCACCTTCCAAAACTACTTTAGAATGTATGATAAATTATCGGGTATGACTGGTACAGCAAAAACAGAAGAAGAGGAATTTATGGCTATTTACAACATGGATGTTGTTGAAATTCCAACGAATAAGCCAATAATTAGAAAAGATACCTCTGATTTTGTATATAAATCAGAAAAAGGTAAAACAATGGCTATAATAAAAGACATTGAAGAAAAAAACAAAACTGGTCAGCCTGTTTTAGTAGGTACCATATCTATAGAAAAGTCTGAAGAGCTTGCAGCTGCATTAAAGAAAAAAGGAATACCACACGAAGTTTTAAATGCGAAACAGCATGAAAGGGAGGCTGAAATTGTAGCCCAAGCAGGTAGAAAGGGTATTGTTACTATTGCAACCAACATGGCTGGTCGTGGTACGGACATCCTACTTGGTGGTAATCCAGAGTTTTTAGCAAAGCGCGAGATGAAAAAGCAAGGATTCAGCGAAGAAATTTTATCAATGGTAACTAGCCATGCTGAAACTACGGATGAAGAATTAATAAATGCAAGGAAAAAATATGAAGAAATATATAATAAATTTAAGACAGAAACAGATAAAGAACATGCTGAAGTAAAAGCTGTAGGTGGACTTCATATTATAGGTACAGAAAGACACGAATCACGAAGAATAGATAATCAGTTGAGAGGGCGTGCTGGACGTCAAGGAGATCCAGGTTCTACTAGCTTCTATATATCTTTAGAAGATGATCTTATGAGACTCTTCGGTGGAGAGCGTATGTTAGGAATCGTAGAAAAAATGGGTCTTGAAGAAGATGAGGCTATTGAGCATAAGCTATTAACCAACTCTATAGAGAATGCACAGAAAAAAGTAGAGGGAAGAAACTTTGGAATTCGTAAGCATGTACTTCAATATGATGATGTTATGAATAAACAAAGAGAAGTTATATATGGTGAAAGAAAAAAGGTATTAGAAGGAGAAAATATGAAGGAGCATATTTTCAGTTTAATACAGAATATTATAGAAGAAAGCGTTGCTATTTACACTGCAGATGCTAAATATCCTGAAGAATGGGATTTAAATGGTTTAAAGGATCATTTAAGTAAGATATTTCTACCAACGAACTTATTGGAGTTTAAGGACATTGAAAATTTAACTTTAGAAACACTAAAAGATCAGATCTTTAAGGTAGCTGAAGAATTATATAATCAAAAAGAGCAAGAGATGGGCTCTGAGCGTATGAGAGAAATCGAAAGAGTAATCTTATTACAGGTAATCGATACAAAATGGATGGATCATATAGACGCTATGGATCAATTACGCCAAGGTATTGGATTAAGAGCGATCGGTCAAGAAGATCCTGTAAGAGCATATCAAATAGAAGGATACGATATGTTCCAAGAAATGATCAATAGTATTCAAGAGGATACAATTCGATTCTTATTCAGTATAGAAAAGGAAGCTGTTGTTGAAAGAAAGCAAGTAGCAAAGCCTATTGAAGCTAG
The DNA here is from genome assembly GCA_023387935.1 of Bacillota bacterium. Classification (GTDB taxonomy): domain Bacteria; phylum Bacillota; class Clostridia; order Peptostreptococcales; family Natronincolaceae; genus Alkaliphilus_B. The sequence continues at coordinate 2,125 of JAEWHG010000197.1, read as the reverse complement.
TCATGGAAATGGAGAATCTAAGAAGGCACCTGTAGTTAAGAAAGAAGAAGCAGGACGTAACGACCTTTGTCCTTGCGGTAGTGGTAAAAAGTATAAAAAATGCTGTGGAAAGTAAATAATGAGGTGAAAAAATGCTGAATTTAGATAATTATAAACAGCAACTTTTCAAACTTAAAGTAGATATTGATGGAATGAGGGATTCACTTTGACATTGATAAGATTACTTCATTAAGTGAAGAGTTGGAATATAAGATGTCAGAGGAAAATTTTTGGAATGATCCAGAGGAAGCTCAGAATACATTAAAAAAAGCTAAGACTTATAGAGATAAAATAGAGGATTATAATAAACTGCAATCAGACTATGAAGAGCTAGAGATGATGATTGTTTTTATTGAGGACGGCGACGAATCCTTCCAAAAAGATTTTATCAGAGGAATGGAAGCTCTGGAAAGTCGTATTGACGGAATGAAAATAGAAACACTTCTTAAAGGGGAATACGATAAGAATAATGCCATTATATCCATCCATGCAGGTACGGGAGGTTTGGATGCTCAGGATTGGGCAAAGATGCTTCTTAGAATGTATACTCGCTGGTCGGAAAGCAAAGGCTATCAAGTTAAAACCTTAGATCTTCTAACGGATACAGAGGCAGGTATTAAAAGTGTTACTCTTTTAATAGAGGGTATGAATGCCTATGGATATTTAAAGTCAGAGAAGGGAGTTCATAGACTTGTTCGTATTTCTCCCTTCGATTCATCTGGCAAAAGACATACATCCTTTGCATCTTTAGATGTTATGCCAGAAATTGATGATTCTGTAGATATCCAAATAAATCCAAATGATATTAGAATAGATACCTATAGGGCAAGTGGGTCCGGTGGACAACACGTTAATAAAACGGACTCTGCTGTTAGGATCACACATATCCCTACTGGATTAGTAGTTCAATGCCAAAATGAGAGATCTCAGCATAGCAATAAGGAAACGGCAATGAGGATGCTGATCAGTAAGCTAATTGAATTAAAAGAAACAGAGCAAAAAGAAAAGATCGAAGACTTACAGGGCGAATATAATCAGATTGCATGGGGCAGTCAAATACGTTCGTACGTTTTTAATCCCTATAATTTAGTTAAGGATCATCGCACCAATGTAGAAATTGGCAATATACAAGGTGTTATGGATGGGGATATAGATCCATTTATAAATAGTTATCTTAAAATGAATCTAGACAATAATGTCTAGATTTATTATTTGCATACATTGTTACAAATTTTTAATATATACAAAAGAAGATATAATAAGAAGGAAAAAAATGTATTATGTCGAAGTATTTAGAATATTAATTCATTTTGCATTTATAAAGCTGTATGTTAATCAATGGTAGATAAGTGCGCTAAGAAAGAGGGGGGAGTTTTTTGGCATTTAGATTATCAAGAAAAACTAAAATTAAGGATGTAAAAGTGAAATCTCTTTTTTTAAAGGGTGGGAAAACAAAGAGCATAAAAACTCAGTTAATGAGTATTGTTTTTTTTCTATTACTAATTACAATTGCTTCAAATACTGTTGTTACATATTATGTGGATTCTAATAATATTAAAACAAGAGCAGAGGAAACAAATAAAAGCATAGGGGATTCTGTAGCAACCCAACTGGATTTATATATACAATCTTTAATGGACACAATGAAGTTAATATCATCTACTAATAATTTTGATCAAATGGATAAGTACGGAATTGAAAGCACTTTGAAAAAATATACGAATCAAAACAAGGATTTTCTTGGGTTTCATTACGTAGATTTGAATGGTGATGCCGTAATGAGTAATTTAAGTAATAAAAATGATAATGTATCTGATGCAGATTGGTTTCAAAATGCTAAGTCGGGCAAACAATTTATTGGACAATCTATAAAGGGTACTAGTGGCAACCAAATTGGCTTTATGATCAGTGTTCCTATTAGCAATCAATATGGCTCTAGAATAGGAGTCCTTGCAGTCATGGTAGGTACTAATAAAATAAATGATCTTGTAAAAAATATAAAAATAGGGGAAGCTGGCTATGCTTACGTTATAGATGAAAACGGATACGTTATGGGGCATAGGATGACCAGTGAATACGTTCTAGG
>JAEWHG010000156.1 GCA_023387935.1 Bacillota bacterium | reverse complement strand
CTACCCTTACCTTATTCCAAAGATAATCTAAGCTTACTATTGTTTTTAATACTTGCATATTTCCTGAGTATTCGTATCCTAAATCTTTAAAATTATAGCCCTTTGCAACGTATTGTACATTACCTGGGGTTAATAAACCTTCATTTTTTGGAGCAAGCTCAAATGAATATGTATATTCTTCTAACTTGTCCTTCGGTAGTTCTTCAATAAGAGATACAAGATCCTCTCGTATCGTTTCAAAATCATTTTTATCTGCAGTAACACTGATTAGTAAATTATTTTTATTAAAAATAAGTTTGAACACCCTAAGTAGATTTTCTAAAACGACTTCCTTATCTTCATTAAATTTACTAGCTAAATCTGAAACAAAGGTATAATATTCGATACCATGTGTAATTTCCATATATTTTCCAACTGCTGAGAAGTATGAGCTCACCCTCCTTGCAGCCATAACATGGCCTTGATCAAAAATATTCATCTCTAATCTAGACTTTGTTTCAGAAATCAGTTCTTTAATTCTATTTACCTCATCAAGCTTTGTTTCTGTTATGAGCTCTTTTAATAGGTCGAATAAGCTACTGATATTGCTGGATAGTGCAGATCCTCTAATAATAAACTTAGGTAAATATTCTTTATGACTATGTTTAAATGAGTAAGTTTCTATTTTTGAATAAATTCCTCCAGTATTAATATTTATTAAATTTGATAATTCTTCATAGTTATGTTTTTCTGTTCGAACTTTTCCTAATAGGCTTGATAACAACACAGTATATGGAATCAATTCTTGTGGAACTGATTTAGTATCAAAAAACAAATTAATATATGTAATGCCATTCGTATTGTCTGGATGGTGTAAAATAGATACATCCTTTTCGATTAAATTTAATAAAGGAATTTCTTCAACATCTTTTTTTATGTCTTCTCTATTCAAAAGAGGTATTGATAATAGGGTTTCATCTGTTTCTACTTTGTTCTGATATTTTTCTAGATTTTCATTTTGCTTTATAATTTCATTAATACGATCTTGGGATAATTGTTCTTTATATTCACTTAATCTTCTTTTTTCTTTAAGTTCTTTTTCATTTGCAAGTCCCTTTTGTGGCTTTAATATTAATAAACTACTATGGGTATTATTAAGTATTTCATCTTGTATTAATCTTTCAAAATAATTAGTTTCAAGGGCGGACTTAATATTTTTTAAACTGTTTTCATATTCTAACTGTCCCCATGGTTCTTCATCGTAAAGCCAGGTATTCATAGCCTTTATATTGTAAACCAATCCCTTTGGTCGATTCCCATAGTCCGCTTCTCTAAGCTTAAATTCATGGATATTTATTGCCGCTTCTATTTGTTTTTTATCAATACCATTAGCAACAAGATTTTCTAAGGTATCTTTAACAGTTTTCAAAAATAATTCTTTGCTTTCCACATTCGTATTTTTCACTATAATACTAAAGGTAGGCTGCATTATACTATTATCGAAAGAACCAAAAACATCCTTCCCTACATTAGCCTCTATCAATGCTTTTTTTAGTGGTGCTGCAGGTGAACTTAAAAGTAAATAATTTAGAATAGTAAACGCCAGTACATTTTCTGGATCTTTAGATTGACCAACAACATAATTTTGACTTATAAATGTTTTATCTTCCTCTTCTTCGTCTACGGAAATAGAATATACTTCTTCTATCTCTTTCGGTTGGTTAAATGGTTCCTGAATGCTAATACTTGAGTTAACCTGTATTTTATCAAATTTGTTTAAATATTCCTCATCCATAAACCTTAAATATTCAATTACATCACCATTACCATATAAATAAATATAGCTATTTGATGGATGGTAATATGTTTTATGAAAGTTTAAAAATTGCTCATACGTAAGCTCCGGTATTGCTTCCGGATCCCCACCTGACTCAAATCTATATATAGTATCTGGAAATAGAGATTCTTCAATTTTTCCAAACAATATTTGCTCTGGAGAAGAAAAAGCGCCTTTCATTTCATTATAAACAACCCCTTTAATTGAAAGTGTTTCGTCTGGATTATTTAATTCATAATGCCACCCTTCCTGCATAAAACTTTCTGGACCATTATATATGTTAGGATTTAAAACTGCATCTAGATATACATCCATTAAGTTAATAAAATCCTTATCGTTCTGACTAGCAATTGGATACATGGTTTTATCAGAAAAAGTCATAGCATTTAAATATGTATTGAGTGATCCCTTTGCAAGCTCAATAAATGGATCCTTTAATGGAAATTTTTCAGAACCGCAAAGGACTGCATGTTCTAATATGTGAGGAAGTCCTGTGTTATCCATTGGGGGTGTTCTAAAACTAATTGAGAAAACTTTATTACTATCCTCATTTTCTAAGTGTAAAAGCTTTGCTCCACTCTTAATATGATGAAACAGTCTACCAATCGAATTTACTTCATCTATTTTCTTTTCTTCTAACAACTCAAATCCATGATAAATATTACCTTTATTTAAATTTTTCATAATTACCTCCTACTTATTGTTTTAGTATTCCAATTTTATTATTCTATATATATTTAATATTTCCTTTGAAATAATAGATAAACAGTAAATAATACAGTATAATATCATTAATGCTAATAGTTTCCAAATTATTATTAACTATACACTAGGATGTGATGATCTAATGAGGGATTTTATACAGGAATTAAAATCTAATACCGTTTTATCTTCTCAAGATATCAATAGATTACGTACCTATATAAAAAGTAAATACCCCCATTTAGATGCAAAACAACAAGCAGATATATTAATTAATTCTATTAGAAAAATTATTGACGGCTGTTTAAAATTAATACCTGTAGATAAACAAAGTGAAATTAGAGAAGATCTACTTAAAAAT
>JAEWHG010000221.1 GCA_023387935.1 Bacillota bacterium | reverse complement strand
GTATGGTTGACCATATTTATATGCAAACTATGATGGAAATGGGTGGAGAGTACGGGAATTGGGAGCCTATGTCTCAGCAATTTCCGGAATTTGGCCGAGATAGGTTTGGTCGAAGACCGTTCCTGCGTGACCTTATTTCAATAATTTTAATTAGAGAGTTATTTTTTAGAAGAGGTCGTAGGTTCTAATAATCGTATCTAAAATAATTAATATATAATTTGATGTTAAAAATTAAAAATAGTATTGAGAGTAATATCCCAATACTATTTTTATTAAATAAATTATTATATAAATCAAATACCTTACTCATATCTAAGGGCATCAATAGGGTCAGCTTTTGCCGCTTTTCTCGCAGGATAAAGCCCGAAGAAAATACCTACCATAGCAGAAAAAACAACTGCTGTTATCACCACCTGTGGCTTAACAATGGCACTTATACCAAAAGCCATGCCGCCTATTGTCACAACGCCTGCTCCAAGTATGGTGCCTATAATTCCCCCTGCCGCTGAAATTATAGCAGACTCCACAAGAAACTGAAGAAGAATATCCTCCATTCTTGCTCCAAGTGACTTTCTAATACCAATTTCCCTCGTTCTTTCAGTAACTGAAACCAGCATAATATTCATAATACCTATGCCTCCAACCACAAGGGAAATAGCTGCTATAGCGCCTACAACAAGGGAAAGTGTGCTCATCATGGTATCAATGGAGTTCATTTCCTCCTCGGCGGTATAGTATCTTATATTTTCAGGCTTTATCCCCTTTGCCCTGCTCACATAGCTTATAAACTTTGTTTTAAACTCCTCAACGCTGATCTCTTTTGAAGAGTTTATCTCAATCGACCAAAACAATCCATCTTTTTCTGTTATAGCTGTTTCGGGGACATAGGTTACGGCTCTTGTTTGGCTGCCACTTAAAAGCTTTTTAATAGCTGAATCATTATTTTTATAAATTCCCGTAACTGTAAACTCCACAAGGTCTTCATTAACCTGAATTCTCAAGACCTTACCTACAGCGTTTTTTGTTCCGAAGATCTCCTCCGCTGTTTTGTCCTCGATAATTATATATGGTCTTGAATTTTTAATATCGTTATTTGAAAACATCTTTCCGTGTATAATATTAAGATTCTTGTACACCTCAGGGTTTTCTGCCAATCCCTCAAGGCTTGCATCCTTCATAACTCTTCCGTTTTTAATTTTTCCAGAAGCTCTGGCTCCTGCGCTTATGTATTCTATCTTATCTCCAAAAGCCTCTTTTATATTCTCTATATCATCATAGGTATATGTTTCGTTAGAAGTATAATAGTCACTTTCAGACATTATGTAACTGTAGGCCAGAGTTGTACCGATACTTTCGAATTCATCAGCAATAACGCTTCTCATAGTATCCCCGAGAGAAACTATTGAAATAACAGAGCTTATTCCTATAATCATTCCAAGCATTGTAAGGAAGGAGCGCATTTTATTTGCCCTGATGGAGGAAAGGGCCAAACTTATATTTTCAAGAATAAGCATTATTTCGCCTCCCTCCTTCTGTCCTCAACAATCTGCCCGTCACGAAATCGTATAATTCTTTTTGTGTATTCGGCTATGTTATCCTCGTGAGTAACAACAATAACAGTTACTCCTTCATTGTTAAGCTCTGTAAAAAGATTCATGATTTCCTCAGAAGAAGAGGTATCCAAATTTCCCGTGGGCTCGTCAGCTAAAATAATTGCTGGTTTATTGGCAAGAGCCCTTGCAATAGCTATCCTTTGCTTCTGACCTCCTGAAATCTCGTTGGGCATGTGATGAAGTCTTTCTCCTAAGCCTACCTTCTCCAGCAGTTCTATTGCTCTTTCCCGTCTTTCCTTTTTCCCCATCTTTGCATATATCATAGGCAACTCAACATTTTTAAGGGAAGATGTTCGGGGAATCAGATTAAAAGATTGAAAAACAAAGCCTATTTTTTTGTTTCGTATAGAAGAAAGCTCCCTGCTCTCTATTTTAGAAATATTAATTCCGTCCAGCTCGTAAACTCCGCTTGTGGGCCTATCTAGACAGCCGAGAACATTCATAAGTGTTGATTTCCCAGATCCTGATTGACCCATTATAGCAACAAAATCACCCTCCTCTATGGAAAGGCTCACATCACGCAGCGCATGTACTTGAACAGCGCCTGTATCGTATACTTTGCTGATATTTTCAATTTTTATAATACTACTCATTCACAATCACGCTCATTCCATCTGTCATAAAGGCATGAGGGTTAAGAACAACTTTATCCCCCTCTTTAAGTTCGTCGGATATGATCTGAACCTCTAGCACATCCTCTACTCCCAGGGAAACATTTAATTTCTTAACTGTTTTGTCTTCTTTAAGAACAAAAACGCTATATGTATCGTCCCCATTATCCATAAGTGCCTCTAAGGGAATAACAAGTGCATTTTGAGCAATGGCTATTTCAACCTTAGCCGAAGCATTAATTCCTGCAATAAGTCCTTTCGTATCTCCAGCCACATCAATTTGCACAGGGATTATTCTCTCGCTTGACCCCTGTTTCTGCTCTCCTGTGGGACTTATACGTGAAACAATACCATCAACTTCATCGCCATTTAAAATATCTGCAGTTATTTTTACCTTTTGCCCTACTTCCATCTTTCCTATATCATATTCACTTACATTTGCTACCATTTTAAGAGTATCGATATTTTCAATTACAAACATCGGCTTCTTATCATCTATCTCATCTGCAAAGCGACCTACCTTTGCATTAACTCTGGTTATAGTTCCTGGTATAGAACTTTTAATCTTGCAGTCCTCAAGTTCCTTTTGCTTTCTTTCAAGTTCCTTTTTCGCGATTTCTATATTTTTTGCTCCCGAAGCATTGTTAGAAGAAATTTTTGCATTTCTTATTTCTGCCAACTGTGCATCAGTTGCCTGGATTTTTCCGTCCACCACATTAAAAGTATCCACTTTTCTTTTGGCCTCGTTAAGAGCATTTTCCTTGTCCGTAAGTTCCCACTTACTTGCCGCACCTGAATCGTATAATGCCTTTGTACTCTCGTATCTGCTTTTAGCTGTGTTATACATTTCTAAGGCAGACTCATAGCTTCTTTGGCTGTTTTCCAGCTCTTCCTTAAGTCTTTGCTCTGCTAAAGCTGCGGAGGTTTCCTTACTGCTTTTTCCCTCCGTGTTTTGAATCTGCAAAAGCTCAACATTATCCTTAAGTTTCTCTATTTCTTCTTCAAGATAGCCTACATCAAGCACTGCAAGCACCTGATCCTTTTCCACTTTATCTCCTTCATTAACATCAATGGAAAGTATTTCGTAGTGAAGTCTTGACACCACATCAACGCTTTCCGTTCCTTCCAGCGGCGCCTTAAGACTTAAAGTAGACTTTATATCTTTTTTGACAACATCGGAAACACTTACAGCCATGCCACTACTAGCAGAGGATTTAAGCTTAGCATTTACACTAACCACACCTAAAATAATAGCAAAAGCTACAACCCCTATCATAATCTTTTTTTTCTTGGAAATTTTCATATTTATCCTCCTTGTAAATAATTGGTTCATTAATTTCAACTCCATTATATACCATAATTATTAAGAAAAACAAAAGGTCTTCTTAATAATTCTTTAAAACACAAAAAATTAACACTCTCATATTTAAAAAAATGAGAGTGTTAATCTTTTTAAGCTTTTTCAAGTCGCCAGTTAGTATTTAAAACAAATCATTTATTTTATCAACTAATTCCTTTACACGTTGTCCTATTAAATTTAAATCTTCTTCTCTCGGTGCTCCTTTAAATTCAATTGGCTCTATAAATTCCCAATTCATCTTATATTTTTCTACTATCTCATCTAATTCCTTCTGAGCGCCACCAGACCATCCATAGGAACCTAATCTAAAAGCCTTTCTTCCTACAGCTTTCTTTCTTCCAATTTCATCTAATACAGCGGCCATTGGTGGAAACATTTTATATTCGTAGGTAGGCATAGCAAGTATTACTCCTGTAGAAGTCCATACAGATGCTAATATAGTACCACAAGAATCTTCTGGTACCTTATGAACATTAACCTTTACATCGTATTTTTTCAACTCTTCTGCAACGTATTGAACTGCCTTTTCAGTCATGCCATACATAGAACCCCATATAACAGTAATTTCTTTTCTAGCTACACCTTTTTGATATGCCACATATCTTTTATAGTCATCTAAAATTTTATTAGGATTCTTTCTCCATACAATTCCATGACCCGGCGCTATAATTTTGATAGGCAAAGCTTCACATTTTTCTGTTGCTTTTTTAGCAGGCAAAGAAAATGCTCCTATAATATTTGAATAGTATCTTACAGCCTCTCTCTCATAAAATTCTATTTCTTCCTTAGTTAGTAAATCATCATAGCCAGACTCTTTAACTGTACCAAAGGAACCATAGGAATTACAGGAAAATAAAACTCCTGTTTTTCTATCAAAAGTAGCTATCGTATCGGGCCAATGGACATTAGGAACATCTACAAACTCCAGAACATGACCATTTCCTAGATCCAATGTATCCTTATCTTTAACTACAATTACATCGTTATTATGAGCATAGAAGGTATCTAAAAGTTCTGCTCCTTTTTGGCTACATACAACCTTAAAATCTGGATGTATTTTTTTGAAATCTTCTATCCAGCCCGAATGATCTGGTTCCATATGATTTATTATTAAATACTCAATGGACTTTGGATCGATCTCTAATTGATCCAATAAAGCTAATAAGTTTTCTGGAACTCCATCCCATCCACATACGCCGTCTATAATAGCAGTTTTTTCTCCTTTTATAATATAGGAGTTAAGGGATACTCCGTTAGGCATCTCCCATAATCCTTCAAATAAAATATTCTCTATATTTACAGATAGCTTATATATATTGTCTGTTACTTTTGTGTGATTCAAATATATCCCTCCTACTTACCCTTCGTTTTTTATTAGATAACAGTTCTTTATAATTTCTATTTACTTAATATAACCTTGTCATCTTTTAGATCTACTTTTATGTGGTCCCCTGCTGTAAATTGTTTTTTGATATATTCCTCTGCAATTTCATCTTCGATGTAACGCTGTATTGTTCTTCTTAAAGGTCTTGCACCATATTTTTCATCATAACCCTTTTCTAATATAAAGTCCTTAACCTCGTCTGAAATTGTGATGTCCATATCCTTTTCTCTAACATCTTCAGTTATCTCCTTTAACATAAGATCTATAATTTCTCTTAGCTCTTCTTTAGATAACTGTGTAAATACAACTGTTTCATCCACTCTATTTAAAAATTCTGGTCTAAAGATTTCTTTTAACGCTTCTTTCACGCTATTTTCTAGAGCCTCATAGCCTCTTTTGCCAAAGCCTATACCACTGGATTTTAATTGAGTACCAGCATTTGATGTCATAATCACTACAGTGTTTTCAAAAAATACTGTTCTTCCTTGACTATCTGTTAGTCTGCCATCCTCTAGAATTTGAAGTAACATGTTAAATACGTCTGGATGCGCTTTTTCAATTTCATCTAAAAGTATAACGGAATAAGGCTTTCTTCTAACCTTGTCTGTCAATTGTCCTCCTTGATCATAGCCTACATATCCTGGAG
>JAEWHG010000088.1 GCA_023387935.1 Bacillota bacterium | reverse complement strand
TTTTTTATCTCTATAATAATCATAGTTTCCTAAATACGTTATTAAATTTTTATTACAAAGCTCTACAACTTTATTTGCCAGCTTATTAATAAAATATCTATCATGAGATATAAAGATTATTGTGCCTTGAAATTCTAGGAGTGTTTCCTCCAGCATCTCCCGTCCAATAATATCTAAATGATTCGTTGGTTCATCTAATATTAAGGTATTAATATCTTCATACATTAACTGACAAAGACGAAGCCTACTTCTTTCACCACCAGATAGATTTTTAACCTTCTTAAAAACATCTTCACTATAAAATAAAAATCTAGCTAATAGTCCCCTAGCTTCTCCTTCTGTACATACATAGTTTTCTCTAAAAGCCTCTAAAATAGTTTTTTCTTCATTATTAAAATACACTTCCTGCTGTAAGTAGCCAATTTTTACATTGGACCCAACTTTAATTTTTCCTTTGTCTAAAGGATTTTCACCTAGTATTGTTTTGATTAAAGTTGACTTGCCACTTCCGTTCCTTCCTATTAGAGCCACCTTTTCTTCGTATTTAAGATAAAAGCTTAAATCCTCAAATAAAACCTTTTCATCTATTCTCTTATATAAGCCTTCAACGGATATAACATCGTCGCCTGATCTTCCTTGGGTAGTAAGGTCTAATTTCATTTTCTTATTATCCAATATAGGCTTATCGACCTTCTCCATTTTTTCTATTCTTTTCTCCATACTAAAGGCTTTTTTGTAAAGCTTTGCATTATCTCCTCTATTTGCCCAATCCTTTAATCTTTTTATAGATTCTTCCATTGATTTTATTTTCTTCTGCTGATTTTCATAGCGCTTTAATTCGTCTAGATAGATCTTTTGTTTTTCTGCCATATAGGCCGAATAGTTTCCACCATATGTACTGACTTTTCCTCCCTCTATCTCTATTACCTTGTTAACAACCTTATCCAAAAAATATCTATCATGGGATATAATAATTACAGTCCCTTTGTACTCCAATAAAAAGGATTCTAGCCATTCAATTGAATCCATATCAAGATGATTCGTAGGCTCATCTAAAAGTAATATATCTGGTTCTTCTAGTAAAACTTTTCCTAAAAGTACGGAGGTTTTTTCTCCACCACTTAAATCCTTAAAATACATATTTTTAAACCTTTCATTTATTCCTAAACCATTGCATACTTTGCTAAGCTTTTCCTCTATGTCATATCCACCTTGATGCTCAAAGGAATCCTGAAGTTCTCCATACTTTTTCATTATGGAATCTAACTCTTCACCCTTAGCAGAAGACATTTTTTCTTCCAATTTCCTTATGGAGGATTGAATACTTAGTTCATTTTGAAATGCCATATTTAGTACATCTATCACTTTAAATTCATTAGGATAATTAGGAATCTGCTCTAAGAAGCCGATAGTAGCACCTTTTCTAATGGAAAAAGTTCCTCTATCACATTTTTCTATATCGGAAATAATTTTAAATACAGTAGTTTTTCCTGTTCCATTCCTACCAACGATTCCGGCCCTATCCCCCTTTAAAATCTGAAAAGTTATATCAGTCAATACTTGATTTGCTCCATAATATTTTTGGACACCATTTAAAGATACTTCAATCATTTTTTATTCTCCCTTCAAAAAATAAGCCTAGGAAAGAAAGTTTTACCTAGGTTTTAAATGATTAAAGATGTAATATCTACACATTTTAAGATAGGATATCAATACCACATTATATAATAAATTTATTATAGTGTTGTACTTAAATCAATCCATATCAATATAATTAAAAAACCCAGGTAAAGTAATGCTTTACCCAGGCTCATTGTTTTATCAATGTTATTATATTAGCGGTAAAATAATTACTTCCCTTTAGTTAACTCAATATTAAATTTAGACGCACTTATCCCTTGGCCTAAATTGTTAAATCCTGCCATTGTTCTAGTATGGTCTAATTTATCTAAAATATTGTTAACTAAAGCTGTCATACTTATTTTCACCACCCTATCTATACTATTCTATAATATACCATAATTTTTTCGAATATTCAATATTAATTTTTATTTAGATTCTACCAATTGAATCTTTAAATCATTTGGATCTAAAATAAAGAAAAATCTAGTATTTGGATTAGGTTGGAATGGACCACTATGAATTGCTATTCCTCTTTCTTTAACAAGGGCCATCATTTCATCCAGGTTACTTACTTCAAACCCTAAAGAAATATGCTCCCCCATATTTACTTCTCTAACATCTTTATTACATATTAGTTCAATCTTTGTCTCGCCTTGCCCAAGAAATGCGATCTCCATATTTGGTCCAGCTTGAAATCTTTGATTCACACTAAGTCCAATTATTTCTTCATAAAACTTTAAAGACTCTTCCATATTCTTAACAGTTAATGTAGTCCAGCAAAACTTCATAAACAATCTCCCCCGCTTTATAATATTTAAAATCTTAAACACATCTATTATTATACAAAGGATTTTCTAAAATATAAATCTATTTAAAATTAAAATTATTACTGTCAAATAGAATGCCTATACAAAGCACATGGGACATACCATTCCATTTGGACTGATAAATTTGGTATTCGTTTGTGTAGAATGATATAATTACACATAAGATGGACTATCCCCGATAAGCATTCAATTTGCTAAAATATCATTTGTTATTAACAAAGCCTAAATAATAGTAGGTCTTAATGGAGCATCTTATTATATTTAATATTGTAAAATTATATGCTATATTCATATTTGAAATCATAATATAGGCTGTTTTCAGAAAAATCATCTGCAATTTCTAATTTTTCCATTGACTTATTGTATAATTCCTCCATGTTTAATTCCAAAAAATAATCAGTAATCATATATTCTAATATATTTTCGATAAAATTTTCACAATAATTCTTCGTATTATTTTCTTCTTCCTCTTCTGTCCAAAATACCATTTCTTCCATTAGCATAGTGCTCTCCCCCTTACTTTTAATTTATTTCCCAATACTTTGAGGCTATTGAAGTATATAAAAAATTATGTATTCTCCTTATTCACATTATATATTATTGATATTTTTTTAACAAGTGTTTTTGGATATATTAATATTTTTTTAATTTTATATTATAAATTCTTTTATAGTAAAAAAACTGCTGGATAAAAATATCATCCAACAGTTTTTAAAAGCACTCTCATAGCTTAGATATACTCTATCGTGGCTTTAACACACTAAGTATATTCATTGTTTAAATTAATACTCAGCACTCACATTTACAGTTTTTGTGTGATCGTCCCATGTAACATTATAGCCCAATGACTCTAGCACAACTCTAATTGGCAAATAAGTTTTGTTAGCATTTATGACTGCAACAGTATCATTTTTAATTTTCATATTGTTTGTCGTTATATAATCTTGTCCAATTTTAATCGAAATAGATGTTCCAT
>JAEWHG010000049.1 GCA_023387935.1 Bacillota bacterium | reverse complement strand
CATCAGTTTCTTTAGAAGCTAAAGCACCAACATTACTTCCTTGGTCTATATAATTTTTTTCTAATATTAGGATTACTTCTGTTCCGAAATTGTCTATAAAAGTTTTTAAAGTTGCTGCTTGTCTTGTTTCTGCTATAGAAATTCTATTTTGAAGCCATCCATGAATATTATTTGTATCGATTAAATTTTCTAAAGGCAGTTTTGGAGTAAATTCTCCATATTTTCCTTGTATTTCATTTATTATAGCTAATGCTGTATCTCCATATTTAGCAACAACATCTTTATTGATATTTTCCTCAAGATTTTCAAATAATGTAATTTTGTTAAACAACCAATGGTGAATAGGTCCTAGAAATGCGCTCATATATTTTCCTCCTAAAATTATTTTTTGCTATGTTAAGGCTTAAGGTTTTATTTAATATTATAGTAATTCACTTTGATGAAGGTTTATATGACAGAAATCACAAAAATTAATAATATTAATATTAAAAGTAGTTTTGTATCACATTTTATTGATTTTTACATATTATGAAATAGAAATGAAAATATAATATATAGAAATGAAGGGGTGTAAATATGGGTGAAAATAATAAAACTGACTTATTAGGTTCATTATTTGGCGGCGGTGGTTGCGGTAGCGGTAAAAATAATAATATATTTTTAATACTGATCGTACTTTTTATATTATTTGGTAGTGGAATTGGAGGTATAGGTGGAATCGGATCAATCTTTGGTTGCTTGGATAATAGCTTATTACTTATATTCTTAGTAATACTACTAATTTTTGGTGGCGGAAACTTTCTGAAATTTTAGTTAAAAATGACTCCGAAATGCTAGACATTGTCTAGCATTTTTATTATGAATAAAACAAGGTTCCTGGGACCCATCAGCAATCTTTGATTGGGCTGATGGGTGAGGGTCTTATTTATTTGAATATAAAAAAGTTTTTGTTATTTTCTCCAAAATCAAATACAATAAGGAGTAGATCATACATACTGCAGGAGGAAAGAAATGAAAAAATCTCAGATTAATATGCTAATAGGATTAACTTTTTTAACTATGGCTTTACTAGGGTTTTTAGAAAGTATAAGAGGTGCAGTAATACCATCAATTCAAAGGTTTTACTCTATAGGGTACAAAGATATTGGGTTATTCTTATTTATAGCAAGTTTAGGATACATTATAGCAAATTTTGTTGGAGGAAATATTGCAAATTCATTAGGGCAAAAGAAACTTTTATTCTTAGGCATTATATGTACAATGATAGGAATCTTTGGAATGTCTATTTCTAGCAATTATATTTTATTTTTATCGTTTATGGCAATATTAAATTATGGTTACGGTAGTCTTAGTATCGGTGCAAACACGCTTACTCCTGTTGTATTTAGAAACAATCAAGGAATAATGATGAATCTATTACATTTTTTCTATGGATTAGGCGCTACTATAGGACCAAGATATTCTGGAATAGCTTTAGATCATAGTTGGCCTTGGCAAAAAATTTATGGTATGACGGTTCCAATCATTATTATGTTTACGATTTTTCTATTAGCTTGTCGATTCCCTAAAATGGAAAAAGAAAGTTCTACAGAAAAACGTCCTTTAAAGGAAATAATATTTAATAAAAAGGTTTTATTATTTTCATTTATACTTGGATTTTACGTAGCGGCAGAATTAGGCGTTGCAAATTGGTTAACAACCTATCTTCAAAATGCTAAAGAAATAGATTCATTAAAAAGTGCAACATATCTATCAATCTTTTTTGGAATTTTTGCATTTGGTAGGCTAATAGGCGGTTTTATAGTAGAAAAATTAGGTTATTTTAAAAGTATTATTGGCTTTCTAACAATAGCTGTATTATTATTTATCTCTGGTACATTGGTTTCCAATAAATTAGTTATTCTTATTTCATTATCTGGATTCTTTTTCTCAATTATTTATCCTACCGCATTTGCTTTACTATTGAAGGAATTTGACAAAGAAGCCAGCGTGGTTATGGGTGTAATTATTACAATCAGCTCTGCAACAAATATGGTAGGAAATGCAGTCATTGGGCAGGTTAATGATATTTGGGGAGTAACAATTGGATTTAGATTAGTGGCTGTATACTTGATAATATCTATTATATTAATTTTAATATTAAAAAAACATGTTGCTGCTGAAAATAAGTTTTAATGAACTTTTTCTAAGACATAGATATCTGTTTTATAAAACGGGTCATAATATTATAAACTAAATTAAATTTTACCCTTATTTTACTTTTGTTAGTAAAATTTACAATGTGTAAAACAAGAAAGATTACAGATAATAGGTATGTAGCATATAGCTACTACTATTAAAAAGGTAGAATTCGAAAGGAGATATAATATTATGACAAACAACAAAAGCTCAAACAAAATAGTAGTTCCTGAAGCTAGACAAGCTTTAAACTCTATGAAAGCAGAAATCGCTAGTGAACTTGGATTAAGCAACTATGAAGCATCTGACAAAGGTAACTTAACATCTAGACAAAATGGTTATGTTGGCGGATATATGACTAAAAAATTAGTTGAGCAAGCTCAAAGACAATTAAGTGGAAAATAGTATTTAACAAAACAAAACAAAGCGAAGCGGATCTGCTTCGCTTTGTTTTGTTTTGACCACTTGAAATTATAAGCAAGGCTTAGAATTGAGTGCGATATAAAGTTTGTGAGTGTAAACGAATAAATTTTATTTTAAGATGATATCACAGGGTCAAATAGGAAATTTATCAATAAAGGTTGAAAAATAACAGTATTTAAAGTAAACTATTTAAGTAGGCGGAAGTAAAAAACTCTCTAATTACTAGAGAGTTTTTTCTAATGATTTAGATAAACAATATGATGCAATACTCTCTTTTAAAAGGAGGAGCTTATTTGAAAATTGATACTAGACTATTAAAAAAAATAGATTTTGGATTAATAATAGTTGTACTTTTAATCTGTATAATAGGGGTTGTAGCAGTTGGAAGTGCCACTTATAGTTTAGGAAGTGAAAGGTATATAAAAACCCAAATCATTTCAATATTATTAGGTGTAGCTGCTATTATAATTATTCTGTTTATAGATTATAATACATTTGCTAGGATATATATACCAATATATGTGATATGTAATGCCATGCTTTTAGCCGTATTTATATTTGGACAGGGAAGTGAATCCTGGGGAGCCCAACGTTGGATTAGAATTGGGAGCTTTGGTTTTCAACCTTCAGATTTTGCTAAACTAGGAATTATAATTTGTTTAGCTAAGGTATTAGATGATAATAAAAATAATCTGCATAAGCCTAAGGTTTTATTGAAAGTACTATTATTTGCGGGGTTTCCAATGGTACTAATACTTGCACAACCAGATTTAGGCACAACTTTAATTTTTGCAGCATTTATATTCGGTATGCTTTTTGTTGCAGGTCTGAAGTATAAGCATATTCTTATTGCTATGGTAGTTGGGATAATATCAGCACCATTGGCTTGGTTTGGCGTATTACATCCTTATCAGAGAAATCGTGTTTTAATATTTTTGAACCCAGAGCAAGACCCACTTGGTGGTGGATACCATACACTTCAATCCAGAGTTGCTGTGGGAGCAGGGATGATATTTGGAAAAGGATTATTTAATGGAACATCCAACCAATTTGGATTTTTACCAGAAAAACATACGGATTTTATTTTTTCAGTTGTAGCTGAAGAACTAGGTTTTATAGGTGTATCCGTTCTTATTATTTTATACTTTATCATGCTATACAAATGTATTAAAATTGCACGAGATGCAAAAGATGATTTTGGAGCATATTTAGTTTCTGGAATTACGTTTATGATAGCTTTCCATATTTTCTTAAATATAGCAATGACCATAGGACTTGCTCCTGTTACAGGAAAACCATTGCCTTTTGTTAGTTACGGTGGAACATTTATGCTAACAAATATGATCGCATTAGGACTTGTTTTAAATGTTAATATGAGAAGAGATAAAATAAATTTTTAAGTCGTTGCCATAGCATCAATCGTAATTTTAAGCACTTGAAATTTAAAAGCCTTAACTTTTAAATTGAGTGCGCCATGAAGGTTGATGCCATAGCATCAATCGCAATTTTTGAAAGGTGGTGGTAGAAATGGATTCGTGCCCCGATAGTTATAGGCAAAATTTAATAATACAATCAAGATTTAAAAGGAGAGATGAAGTTTCTACCATATATAGTAGATCCTTGTCTCTCTAGAAAGAGGTGCAAGGATGAATGAAAAAATATTAGAACTTATTAAAGAGAAAAAATTTGGACTGCTGAAAAAAGAGCTTGTAGAAATTATGGCTGTGGATATAGCAGACATTTTCAATGAATTAGATGAAAAAAATACTATTATTGTTTTTAGATTATTGCAAAAGGATCAAGCTGCAGACGTATTTTCATATTTAACTTCACAGCAGAGAAGAGATATAGTCAATGCAATACACGAGACTCAATTAAATGAAATATTAGAGGAATTATACTTCGATGATATGATCGACTTTCTTGAGGAAATGCCAGCTAACGTAGTAAAAAAGATATTAAAATCCTCTACAGATGAGGAAAGAAAATTAATTAATCAGTTTTTAAATTATCCAGATACTTCTGCTGGTAGTATTATGACAATAGAGTATGTAGATATTAAAAAAGAGATGACAGTAAAAGATGCACTGGATCATATTAAGAAAACAGGTGTGGATAAAGAAACAATTTACACCTGCTATGTATTAGATGACAAAAGAAAGCTTGAAGGCATTGTATCTTTGAGAAAATTAGTATTAGCGGATGAAAATCTCATTATTAAAGATATTATGAATGAGGATTTTATATCTACTCATACTTTAGAGGATCAAGAAGAGGTTGCTAATCTTTTTAAGAAGTATGGATTTATTACTCTTCCTGTGGTTGATAAGGAAGGTAGATTAGTTGGTATAATTACTGTAGATGATATTATGGATGTAATTGATCAGGAAAATACAGAAGACTTTCAAAGAATGGCTGCTATGGAGCCAACAGACGAGGAATATTTAGATTCGGGAGTATTTATATTAGCAAGACAAAGAATAGTGTGGTTATTGGTATTAATGGTTACGGCAACATTGACTGGTGGAGTTATAAAGAGGTTTGAATCTGTGCTTGAATCTGTAGTAGTATTAATGGTTTATGTACCAATGCTTATGGACTCTGCAGGAAATGCAGGTTCACAATCATCAACATTAATAATTCGTGGATTGGCACTTGGAGAAATAGAACTAGATGATTATTTAAAGGTATTTTGGAAAGAATTACGTGTAAGTCTAATCGTTGGTGTTACCCTTTCGTTCGTAAACTTTTTTAGAATGATATTAATGGATAAAATAGCAACTAATATTGCATTAACGGTTTCTATTACCTTAGTAGCAACTATAATAATGGCAAAGGTCATTGGCGGATTACTACCAATGGCAGCTAAAAAGCTTAAACTGGATCCAGCTATTATGGCAGGGCCACTGATTACTACTATAGTAGATACATTAGCATTAATTGTATATTTTAGTGTTGCTCGTATATTATTAGGTATTTAAAATGATCTACTTTTAAAATATTAGTCTTGAGCTGATATTTTAAAAGTAGATTTTTTTTATTCTTTGAAAATCTTATTAACTTACATATGTATTTTTGGATAATTTTATAAGCTTCAGTTAAAAATAGTAATACTAATAAAATAGGAGGAGAGCTTATGAAAAAATCCATTGCTATAGTTTTAATGGTTATAGTATGTATTTCTTTTATCAGTGTATTATATTTAGAAAGAAGCCATGGACAGACTTTGGCTTGGGGTTCTAAAGGTAATGATGTTCGAACAGCACAAACAAAGTTAAAAGAATGGGGATATTTAGATGGGAGTGTAGACGGTGTTTTTGGGCAATCTACATATGATGCTGTTATAAAATTTCAAAAGGCAAATGGTTTAAATCCAGATGGTGTGATAGGTGCCCAAACTAGAGCTGCCCTAGGTATGCCATCAAAAAATACGCAAACTAAAACTCCGACTGGTGATGGAGTATCAAGAAGTGATGATATACATCTGTTAGCAAGAACTATTCATGCAGAGTCTAAAGGAGAGCCATATTTAGGACAGGTAGCTGTTGGAGCAGTAATGTTAAATAGAGTAAGACACCCATCCTTTCCAAACACTCTAGCAGGAGTAGTATATCAGCCATGTGCCTTTGAGCCGGTAAAAAATGGTACCATTAACCAAGAACCAAGCGAGTCGGCTTACAATGCAGCAAGAGATGTATTAAATGGTTGGGACCCTACAGGTGGAGCTATATATTTTTGGAATCCATCAACAGCAACAAGCAAATGGATTTGGAGCAGGGAAATTACACTTACAATAGGCAAGCATGTATTTGCTCATGATTAAAAAAAATACAAGCTTTATATATAATATTAAAATATAGCAAATATTTATTAATTTATTTGGAGGGATATTATGAGAAAACATGGGCTTACTATTGTTCTGTCACTAATGTTAGTGGCTGCTTTAGGCTGGGGATTATATCAATATAATGAAAAGAATGATTACCATACATATTTAGACATACAATTTCAAAGACAATTCTATGAACTAATTGGTCACGTAGAAAATGCTCAAATTAACTTATCTAAAGCAATGGCATCTGGTTCAAACAAGGATATCGTAAAGTTTTTAAATGATGCTGTACAGCAGTCCTATATGGCACAGGAAAAATTAACACAGCTACCTTTCCATCATGGAGGGATTCGAGGTATAGAAAAATTTTTAAGTCAATTAGGTGACTATTCTACAGCAATGCTAAATAAAACCTTAGAAGGAATAACTTTAGAAGAAAAAGAATTAAATACTATGGTGCAGCTCCATGATTATGCGAATAATTTATCTCAGCAACTAATAGAGCTTCAGCAGGATGTTGCATCAGGTGGGATAAACTTTGGAGATTTAAGGAGAGAAGGAAACAAGGACTTAAAAAGTTTGGAAACTATGATGAAGGATTTTAATCTAATAAACTTTGAAGAGCGATTATTAGAATATCCTGAGCTTATATATGACGGGCCTTTTTCAGATCACTTGAAGGATGTAAAACCAAGATTAAAGGGTGAGGAAGTAAGTGAGAAAGAAGTAGCAAATATAATTAGAGATGCATTTGAAAAACACAAAAATGATGAAATAGTAGTAACGGGAGAAATAAAAAATCAATCCATAGATGGTTATTATGTAAGTATATATAATGAAAATACACCTGAGGGCTATGAAGCATCAGCTGCTGTTAGCAAGCTAGGTGGTAAAATAATTTGGTATATGGATCCTATCTTAAAAGGTGAAAGTAATATAGACCGTAAAGAAGCTATACAGAAAGCAGAGGAATTTCTAAAGAAAATAGGCTATGAGAATATGCAATCTACATATGTAATGGCATATGAAGGACAAATCGTCATTAATTTTGCTTACGAACAAGATGATGTTTTGATATATAGTGATTTAGTTAAGGTTAAGGTTTCTTTGGATAATGGTGATATTATTGGATTTGAGGCTCAAGGGTATTTATCAAATCATTATGAAAGGAACATTGAAGAACCTAAAATATCTGAGGATACAGCTAGAGAAAGATTATCAAGTGGTGTTACGGAGGAAAGTGTAAGATTAGCAATGATCCCTATTGAAGGAGCAAAAGAAGTATTAACATATGAGTTCAAAGTAAAATTCGGAGAGGATAATTATCTAATCTATATTGATGCTAATACAGGAGACCAGAGGAAAATGCTACTTATGGTGGAACAAGGAGATGGAACACTCGTAATTTAAGTAAATATATATTTAAATGAAGGAAGATATGTAAGATATTATTTACATATCTTCTTTTATTGTGAGTGTAAACGAACAAATTTTATTTTGAGCACTTGAAATTCTAAGTGGAGCTTAGAATTGAGTGCGACATAAAGTTTGTGAGTATAAACGAACAAATTTTATTTTTGGTACACTTTTTTCTATTTTGAATAAAAATATAATATAGAGTATAAGTAGAGGTGGAAAATTATGAGCACTTTAGAGAAGCTTTCAAATATATTATCTGAAACAGCAAAAACCTTAGGCAAAAAATCCTCAGAGTTTGTTGAAATCAGCAAGTTAACTTTAGGAGCACAAAAAAAGCAGGATGTAATACGAGATAAATATGAGGAAATAGGTCAATATGTGTATAGTAAACTAAAGAGAGTGAATCATATTACAAAAGAAGAAATAGAGACTTGGATTAGTGAGATTGATGCATTAGAGCGGGATATAGAAAGATTAGAGAGAGTAGCACTAAGCATTAGAAATATAAAATATTGCTCTTATTGCAAAATAGAACTTGATGATAATGATAATTATTGTCCTGTATGCGGAAAGCTCCTTAGATAATACTACAATTTGTGTCAAATATCACATGATTCTTTTATATTCTTTAGTATAATGTACATATGAAAAAATACGAGGAGTGATTGATATGGCATCACGTATGATTATACAAATTGACGAGGAAAAATGTGTAGGATGCGGATTATGTACATCTAATTGTGCTGAAGGGGCTATAAAAGTAATTGATGGCAAGGCAAAATTAATTAGTGACAGCTATTGTGATGGTTTAGGAAAATGTATGCCACATTGTCCAATGGATGCGCTAAAATTAGTAGAAAGAGAAGCAGAAGAGTTTTCACATGATAAGCCTAAGTCAGAAGCTAAAATACAAAATGCTTCCTTACTAAATAAAGAGTCGATAGGTGGAGGATGTCCAGGAAGCAGAATGATGAGCTTTGATGAGCCTACAATAAATAAAGCAACAGGAAAAGTTGATAGTGGGGATGTTGAAATAAGCATAAAACCACAATTAAGACAATGGCCAGTTCAATTAAAATTAGTTTCTCCTAATGCACAGTACTTTGAGGATGCGGATTTACTTGTTACTGCAGACTGCGTGCCATTTGCATATCCAAACTACCATTTGGACTTATTAAAGGGAAAGGTTGTAGTTGTTGGTTGTCCTAAATTAGATGATAACCAATATTACACTAAAAAACTAACAGAGATTATTGCTAATAATTCAATAAAATCAGTTACAGTTGCGTTTATGGAGGTTCCTTGTTGCCAAGGTATTGTAAGAGCTGTAGATACTGCTGTAAGCAATGCAAATAAAAATATACCAGTAAATAAAGTGAAAATAAGTATTCAAGGTCAAATCATATAGTTTTAAGTGAAAAATGGATGGTAAGTTGATTAAACCTACATCCATTTTTTATTTATAAATTATCCATTTCATAATTTTTAGAGCTTTTAATGGTAATCCCTTTACTTAGGATTTTATCATTAACATTTCTTTCATAATTACATTCTGTAAATACTATTTGACATTGAACTCTGTTTTTACAAGTTTGGCAAGCTATTTTTTTCATATTATTCTTTTGCTTTTTAGATATATTAATTAACTTTATATATTCTTTTTTCTTTTTTACAGTTTCTATTATATAAGACTTAACTGCTTTGATATAATAAGCTTTTATTAAATATACAGTTTTTTTTCTATCCTTAGGCTTTATAAGATCTAAGGATATTACATTATTTTTAATATTCCCGCGGATTGTTTTAGTATTAATTCCAATATTTAAATCCTGGTATGGAATATCTAAAAAATCTACTTTAGGTATAATTTTCCCCTTAATTTTTATTGGAAACAAGTCATTTAGATTATAGCTTTCTTCCAAATAAATATTGAAATACTTATCAAAAAATCTGATTTTAAATAGTGGTAATAATATATAAAAGATTGCAACATAAAAACTACATATTGCTATAATAACGTAAGTATTAGTTGACATAGCATCACCCTTTCTGATTACATTTTATCACAATAAAATATTAGGTTTTACTGGGTAATTTTAGATGGTTAAAAATACATATAGGAAAATAAGAGTATATGTGTTAAGTAGGTAGTGTTAGCAGACTAAAAATAATATTCAATGTATATACTATTTTATAACGAATAGGAAATTATTAGCGTTGTAACTTTATATAAATATAATTTCCTATTCGTTTCAGCAAAGTCATCACATGAAGCTTTTAAGAGAAGACTTTGTTATAAACCTTATACTGTTATCTATATTTTTTGATATAATATAGTGATAATGCAATATTAATATAGTATACTAGAAAAGATTGGTGGTAATATAATGAAAGGAAATTTATCTAATTTGCCTATAGGAGTCTTCGATTCTGGAGTCGGTGGCATCAGTGTAGTAGCAGATCTAGTACACCAATTACCAGAGGAAGAATATGTCTATTTTGGTGATTCTGGAAATGCTCCCTACGGTGTTAGAAGTAAGGAAGAAATAAAGGAATTATCCTTTAAGGTAGTAGAACATTTATTAAAATTAAATATTAAAGCATTGGTTGTTGCATGTAATACCGCTACAAGTGTAGTTATAGAAGAATTAAGAAGTAGTTTAGATATTCCTGTGATTGGAATGGAACCGGCTCTAAAGCCTGCGATTGAATTAAATAAACCAGGTAAAATAGTAGTTATGGCTACTCCAGTAACTCTTAGAGAAAAAAAGTTTAATGATTTAATAGAAAAATTTAAAGATACTAATAATGTTGTAAAAATGCCTTGTCCAGGGTTAGTTGAAATAATCGAGAAAGAAGGAAACCAAGACCGTGAAATAGAGAACTATATTAAAGCCGTTTATTCACCCTATAATATAGATGAAATAGGTGCAGTAGTTCTAGGTTGTACACACTATGTATTTATTAGAGATATAATTGCTAATATAGTAGGAAATAAGATCGCTATAGTAGATGGGAATTATGGAACGGCTAGACATGTAAAGCACTTACTTCAAGAGGAAGAAGCTTTAGCATCAACGAGTGAGGAAGATTTTAAAGAAACTAGAATTAAAATAATAAATTCAAGCTCTGATATTAATATGGTTTCACTTAGTAAAAAACTGCTAGAGAAAAGATTAGAGGATTTAAACTGGCGCGGTAATATTAAATATACTTAAGGAGGTAAATGTGAAATGGAATCTGTAAAATTGTCGCTTTATGAAAAGAACAAAGAGACAGGAATATTAGAAAATATATTAGGGTCCTATTTAATAGAAGATCATATGGAACTTTTAGACAAGGCGTATGTAATTAAAGAGGATGGGCTAAAAGTACACTTATATTTAACAGTAGTTGGAGAGGTCGAGGACTCTGAGTACGAGGCTATATATGATAATTATGACGGCGAAGGTTTTAATGATGTAGAAGTAACTATAGAAGAAGTAGAAGATAGCTATAACCCAACTTGGTTATTTATTTTTGATTTTATTAATTCTCCTGAGGAAATGAAAGAAAAGATTTCAGGAATTTTATCCATACATAATAAGGAGTTAGAAAAAGTTTTAGAAAAAATAAAATCTATGTAGTAAAAAGTGTTATTATAATTCAGTAATAGATGAGACCTAAGGAGTGTTCCCTGTTTTTTTAGAGGGCAATCCTTAGGTCTTTATGTTTTTTAATTAATATATAACTTAATTGCCTAATCTCTCAATAGCCATAGCATACATCAATACACTTTTTGTTAAATCATTTAAATCTATATACTCATTATCTTGATGCGCCATTTTAGTTTTTCCAGGAAATAGTGGACCAAATGCAACGCAGTTATTTAAGGCTCTTGCATAGGTTGCACCCCCAGTAGATATTGGTGTGCTATCCAAACCAGTTGCTTCTTCAAAGATTTCTCTTAAAGTTACAACTAGAGGATCATCCGTAGGCACATATAAGGAATTGAGTCTACCAACGATTTCAAATTCCAATTCATAGGCTCGTATTTTCTCTTTAAGCAAAGCAAGTACATCATCTTCATTTTTGGTTACAGGATAACGAATATCTAAATACAACTCTTGTTTTTCATTATCTATATGAACCCTGCCTATATTAATAGTCAGCTTTCCAGATACATCATCCTCATATACACCGAAAATATTTTCTCCGTGAAAGTCCTCTCCAATTTCATTGGCCATAAAGTTAATTATAGATGAATTAATATTTTCCTTATGTAATAAAATTGCCATTATTCCGATTGCATTAACACCCTGATGAGCCTTTGCTGAATGTGCGGGCTTTCCTAGAGTTTTGAAAAGATTATTAGAAGATTCAAACTTGTATTCTAATAAATTAGCTCTATTTACTAATTGTTCAATTTTAGAGCCTTCATATATACAACTATCAGGAACACTATTTAAAGAACCACCACCTCTTAAAGTAAATGAGTTTTTATCAAATGAGGAGAGTTTGACTTGAAGCAATCCTTTTTCTGCATTTATTAAAGGATAATCAGAATCTGGAGTAAATCCACATGAAGGCACCTCCTCCAATGATAAATACTTTTCAATTCCTTTCCAATCAGTTTCCTCATTCGTTCCAAGAATTAGGCGGATTCTTTTATTTAGCTTAACGCCACTTTCCATAACAGTCTTCATAGCATAAAGTGCAGCCAATAAAGGTCCTTTATCGTCTACTGCACCTCTACCGTAGAGCTTGTTATCTTCAATTTCTCCGCTAAAGGGTGGATGTATCCAATTGGAAGGGTTTTCAACAGGAACCACATCTAAATGTGCTAAAATTCCTATTAATTCTTCTCCCTCCCCCATTTCAATATAGCCGTAATATCCGTCTCCATAAAAAGTTCTAAATCCTAACTGTTCACCTAGTGATAAGGTAAATCTAAGGGCATCATCCACGCCCTTTCCAAATGGCATTCCATCCATAGGTTTGCCTTCTACACTATTTATACTTACCAAGTCTTGTATGGATTTAATTAAATCATTATTTAAGCGATTAATAATATCTTCAAATTTTTTCATATAGGTCTCCTTTTGCAAAATATTATATATTCATATATCATATAGTATAAACCTTTTTACAGAATAGTTGCAGTAAAATAAAACAAAGAATACAATATAGATATAGAATATACAAAAAAGTAAGGAGCATATACATGAATTTAATAACAGTAGAGAATATTAGCAAAAGCTATGTTGATAAAAAGCTTTTCGAAAATATAACCTTTGGTATACATGAAGGACAAAGAATCGGTCTTATAGGAGTAAATGGAACAGGAAAGTCTACTCTTTTAAAAGTAATAGCTGGGATCATAGAGCCGGACAGTGGGAAAAGGATGGTATCTGGTCAAACTGCAATTGAATATTTATCGCAGAATCCAGAGTTTGAAAAGGGATCTACGGTATTAGAGCAGGTTTTTAATAGTACAAATCCACTTCTTCAGTTAGTGTACCAATATGAGAGAACTTTAAAGGAAATAAATCAAAATCCAGAGGATAAAGGTTTACAAAAAAAACTAGCAGACTTAAGCCAGCAAATGGATAGTAAGGGAGCATGGGAGTTAGAATCCAATGCAAAAGGAGTTTTAATAAAGCTAGGGATTACTGATTTCAGTATGACTGTAGAAAATTTATCCGGTGGACAAAGAAAAAGAGTAGCATTAGCGAGAGCATTAATTCGACCTTCGGATCTTTTAATATTGGACGAGCCAACAAATCATATTGATAACGATACGGTAGAATGGCTAGAGGAATATTTGTCTAAGTGGAAAGGTGCTCTACTTTTAATAACTCATGATAGATATTTCTTAAATCGTGTTGTTAACAATATTTTGGAGTTAGATGAAGGAAATTTATATAGCTATGATGGTAATTATGAGCAGTTTTTAGAAAAGAAAGCAGAAAGAGAAGAAAATAATGTGGCACTTCAAAGAAAGCATGCTTCTTTATTTAGAAAAGAGCTGGCTTGGATTAAGCGTGGCGCTAAAGCAAGATCAACGAAACAAAAAGCTAGAATTGATAGATTTGAAGAACTTCAAAATCAAAGCTTTAAAGTGTCTAATGATAAAGTAGATATAACCCTTGGGGCAAGGAGATTGGGAAAGAAGGTTTTAGAACTTAATCACTTAAATAAGAGCTATGGGGATAAAAAAATTATTGAGGATTTTAGTTATGTTTTTAAGCCTGGAGACCGTATTGGAATAATAGGAAAAAATGGACTTGGAAAATCCACACTATTAAATATTATTGCAGGAAAAATATTGCCAGATAGTGGAGAAATTGAAATAGGTCAAACTGTGAAAATGGCTTATTACGATCAGGAAAGTGAAGAAATGGACCCTAATATGAGGGTAATTGATTATATAAAAGAGGCTGGAGAATTTATCCAAACTGACGATGGAAGTAAAATTAGTGCTTCTCAAATGCTGGAAAGATTCCTCTTTTCATCAAATGCACAGTGGGCACCTATTGGAAAGCTATCTGGCGGTGAAAAAAGGCGACTATATTTATTGCGAAAACTAGTAGGAGAGCCAAATGTATTATTATTAGATGAGCCTACCAACGATTTAGACATACAAACACTAACAATACTAGAAGACTATTTAGATCATTTTCCAGGCACCGTAATAATAGTTTCCCATGATAGATATTTTCTAGATAGAACAGCCGAACAATTATTTGTATTTGAGGGAGCAGGCAAAATAATAGAGTATACTGGAAATTATTCAGACTATATGACCTATAGAAAAACAAATATAATTGAAGAGAATAAGGAAAAATTAAACACCGAAAAAAAGGTGGCACAGGAAACTAAAAATACTACTGTAAATTCAAAGCCTGTAAAATTATCCTATAAAGACCAAAGGGAATACGATGAAATAGAGGGAATCATAGCAGATCTTGAAAATAAGCTTGAGAATATTGCAGGTAAAATTGAAGGCGCTTCAAATGATTTTGTGCTGCTACAGGAATATTTAAATGAGCAGAAAAATTTAGAACAGGAATTAGAATTAAAGATGGAAAGATGGATGGAATTATTAGAACTAGTAGAGATCATTGAGAAAAACAAAGAGGAAAAATAAGCATGGGTGTTTTATTAAACCTCGTCAGAAATTGCGGGGTTTTTTGCCATGCAATTTTTTATTGTTTATTATATAAATTAAATTTGATTGAAATGAGGTGGTAGTATATTACTATATTATATATATAGACATAAATATAAATATTAATATTAATCTGTATTTACTAATAAAGGGAACAGAAGAAAGGTAGGGATTAGGCTCTACCTTTTTTTAGAAAAAGTATTGACATAGATAATAGTTTATTTATAAGATATTTATAGGACATAGAAGGGAGGACAAAATTATGGCATTAGGTGTTTTATCTTTACTTTTTAAAGGGATAGGTGTTATCAGTGTACTCGGGGTGACATTTCTTTATCTGACAAAAAATCAGAATGTTAAGAAGCGATTATTTTATTTCTTGGCCGCATGGAGTATGTTAGTAGCGGCTATATCTGCAACTAGTCTTCCTAGCAATTATATTATAAAACAGATTGTTGCTTGGGGAATTGGTTTCTTGAGTGTTATAGGAATTGTGATTTATATTAAATCAAATACACCCAAAGCTTATCAAGTTGCACAAGGACTCGTTACAGCATCTGTCATAATTGGAGTGGCAAACTTGTTTTTTTTCTAACTTCAAAGATGAATTCAAGTAAAATTTAGATATATACATTTATTAAATCTACACTTAATAGCATTGTAAGATTCGTAATAGAACTTGGATACTTCAGTTTAGGCTGAACGTAATTTTATTTATAAGACCGTATGGATTTTAATAAATAAAACAAACTCTATTGCGAATCTTGTTTTTTTACTCTTTACACCGAACGTGAGTTCTGTTAAAATAATATTAAGAACACACGTTTGGAGTGATGATATGGTAAATCAATCATTAAAGTACTCGCTGGTTAATCATAAAGTAATAACAATAATGTACATGAAAGGTCTAGAAATAACTCAAAGAAGAATCCAGGTGCTTAAAATGGATGATGGAGTTATCAAAGCATTAGACATAGACAAGGGGCAGCTTAGGACATTTAAAATAGAGAGTATATTATCGGCCATAGATACAAAACTAATTGATAACGAAGGTACAAGGGGGAATTATCATGCTAACTGCGAGGTACTATTCCAAGATCTATAACTGTAACTGAAAAAGGAAAGGCGATAGTCTTTGGTTGACTATCGCTTTTTTATTTGCTGTCAAAAATTCGTCAAGATTAAATTTTACTAATGAAGTATTTGGTTGTGGTCATAAAAAAGAAAATGGCTAAAATAAAGTATTTTAAAGGACTAGTTGTAATTAAATCATATTGCTTCATTCGCTGAAATATACTTTAAATAGAATATTTGGTTATGAAGGAGAAAAATTATGTCTAATAAGAAGTTACTCAAAGGTGCATTCATTCTTGCTTTAGCAGGACTTGCAGCGAAGTTTTTAGGGATTTTCTTTAAAATTCCTCTGCAAAAATTAATTGGTGACGAAGGTATGGGCTTATTTGGACTTCCGTACCCCCTATATACTTTAATGCTTTCAATATCTATTACGGGCTTTCCAGCTGCCATATCTAAGTTAATATCAGAAAGAATGGCATTTGAAGACATTGATGGTGCAAATAGAATATTTAATATATCTCTTATGATGCTTATTTCCATTGGTTTATTTTCTTCGGCGTTTCTATTTTTTGGAGCGCGTTATATTGTAGAGTTGTTACATTGGCCTAAGGATGCTTATTACTCAATTATAGGCTTATCAATAGCCCCCTTATTTGTGTCCATTATGTCAGCCTTTAGAGGCTATTTCCAAGGAATGCAGTTAATGGGTCCTACAGCCATTTCACAAATTGTAGAGCAAATCGGAAGAGTAGTAATTGGAGTTGGGTTATCTTATTATACAATTTCTATGGGAATAGGGTATTCAGCAGGTGCGGCATCATTTGGTGCTTCAGCAGGGTCCATATTAGGAGTAATTGCTCTTATCATATGCTATTTTTCATTTAAACAAAGTCCAAAGAAAATTTATTTCAGCCTTATACATAAGAAAAATTATATTAAAGAATCATCATGGACCATAGTAAAGCAAATTACATGGTTTGCTATACCTATTTCAATTGGTGGCATATTAAGCTCTATAATGACATTAATAGATGCTGTTATGGTGCCATCTAGGCTACTTGTGGGAGGATATACTGTAGAGACTATTACTGTACTTTATGGTCAGCTAACAGGAAAAGCGGTTACATTAATAAATGTACCCCTTACCTTTAGCATAGCTATGGCTGCAAGTATTATTCCTGCAATATCTGAGTCCTATAGCAGAAAAAATATACAGGAGCTTAGGGAGAAAACAAAATCTGCCCTTACGATTACCATAATTATAGCTCTGCCTGCTGCCATTGGTCTTTCCATATTAGCTCCACAAATTATAGGACTTTTATGGGGCAAAGGAGAGGCAGGGGGAGATATTTTAAGAGTACTGTCATTAAATGTTATTTTTATTTCATTAGCACAAATATTGGGAAGTGTTCTCCAAGGGATTAACAGGGTTTACATACCTTTGAGGAATCTAATTATTGGTGCGATTATCAAAGTAGTAGTTAGCTATTACCTATTGGTCAGTCAATTTAACATATTAGGTGCAGTTATTGGATCTATTACTGGGTACTCTGTAGTTATGCTACTAAACTATATTGAAGTAAAAAGAAGTATAAACCTTGAAATTGGAATAAAAAATAGTATTTTAAAACCTATAGTGGCATCCATATGTATGGTTACTGTTATTCACTTTACGTATCCATACGTTTATGTGAAGCTTTTAAGTGAAAATATAGCTACATTAATATCTATTATAGCGGCAATGTTAGTTTACCTTTCAATTATTTATTTTTCTAAAGCTGTAGATTTA
This sequence comes from Bacillota bacterium, assembly GCA_023387935.1. GTDB lineage: Bacteria > Bacillota > Clostridia > Peptostreptococcales > Natronincolaceae > Alkaliphilus_B. The sequence continues at coordinate 3,530 of JAEWHG010000049.1, read as the reverse complement.
AAAGAAAATGTAATTAGAACAAAATAGATACTGTTTTGCGATATCATAACGGCATACCATTTTAAATCATGGTATGTCGTTTTTTGCGATGAAAATATTAATTATTATAAGCAATGAAGATTTATGTAGAATTGGGCAGAAAAATTTCCTCTAAGGGACTAATATGAGTCTAGAGTAATATTGCAAAAAAACTATCATATTAGTATAATATGTACAATATATAGTATAAAGGGAAATGAAAACACAATAGGAGGGGTATCATGGCTGTTTCAAAGGTTCAAAAGAGGAATGGAGAGATTGTCGACTTCAATAGTAGTAAAATTAAAGATGCTATATTTGCCGCAGCAAAATCTGTAGGGGGAAATAATGAGGTTAAAGCAACTAAATTATCTAAAATGTCAATTGATATAATTAATGAAACCTACGGTACAGGGGTTCCTTCCGTTGAAGATATACAAGATATTGTGGAAAAAATATTAATAGAGGAAGGTCATGCTAAAACGGCCAAGGCTTACATACTTTATCGCAAAAAACATGAAGAGATCAGAGAGGTTAAAAATCTCTTTATGGATGCGGAAAAAATGATTGAAGAATACGTAAATCTGGAAGACTGGAGAGTAAACGAAAATTCGAATATGGGATTTTCTCTTCAAGGATTAAATAATCATATTGTTGAAAATATTAGTAAAAAATATTGGTTAAATAAAATATATCGCAAAGAATTAAGAGATGCACATATTAAAGGTGATTTGCATATACATGATCTTGGATTACTAGCGCCATATTGCTGCGGATGGGATTTAGAAGATTTCTTAAAACGAGGCTTTAAAGGTGCAAAGGGTAAAGTAGAATCAAGACCCCCGAAGCATTTCGAATCAGCATTAGGTCAGCTAGTTAATCTACTATATACATTACAGGGAGAAGCAGCAGGTGCACAGGCTGTTTCAAGTATCGATACATATTTAGCCCCATTTATCTATTACGATAACTTAAGTTATGAACAAGTAAAGAAAGCTATGCAGCGTTTTGTATTTAACTTAAATGTGCCAACCAGAGTAGGATTCCAAACACCATTTACCAATATTACATTAGACATAACTCCTCACGAGTTATTAAAGAAGCAGCCTGTAATGATTGGCGGAAAATTAATGGATAAAACATATGGGCAGTTCCAGAAGGAAATGGATATGTTTAACTCTGCATTCTGTGAGGTAATGGTTGAAGGCGATGGGGCAGGTAGAGCCTTTAGCTTCCCAATTCCAACTGTTAATATTACTAAGGATTTCCCATGGAATTCTGAAGTAGTTAACTCAATTATGGATATGACAAGAAAGTTCGGTACGCCATATTTCGCTAACTTCTTAAACTCGGATTTATCACCAGAGGACATTAGATCTATGTGCTGTAGATTAAGACTAGATAATCGTGAGCTTAGAAAAAGAGGTGGGGGACTATTCGGAGCGAACCCGCTTACAGGGTCAATAAATGTTGTAACATTAAATATGGGAAGGATAGGCTATATATCTAACTCTATGGAAGAATTTAAGAAAAAAGTTAGAGAATTAATGGAAATATCTAAGGAAATTTGTGAAACTAAAAGGGATGTATTAGAAAAATATATGGATGCAGGATTATATCCTTATTCAAGATATTACTTAGAGGGCGTAAAAAGTGCAACAGGTGGATATTTTAAAAATCATTTCTCTACAATTGGCTTAAACGGCATGAATGAAGCTTGTCTAAACCTTTTAGGAGTAGATATTACTACAGAGGAAGGCAATGAATTTGCAGTAGAGATAATGGAATTTATGAACCGCGTTATACAAATATTCCAAGAGGAAACAGGAAGTCTTTGGAATCTTGAAGCATCTCCAGCAGAAGGTGCAGCATATAGATTTGCGAGAATAGATAAGAAGATGTACCCTAAGATAATCACTCAAGGTGAAAATGAGCCTTATTATACAAACTCTACACAACTTCCAGTTGATTATACAAAGGATGTTTTCGAAGCTGTAGAATTACAAGAAAAACTACAATCTCTATATACTGGTGGAACAGTATTCCACGGATTTATCGGAGAAGAAATTAAAGATGTTGAAACATGTAAAATGCTAATTAAAAAGGTTATGGAAAGAAGCAGTATTCCATACTTTACCGTTAGCCCTACATTCTCTATATGTTCTGATCATGGATATTTATCTGGAGAGCATTTTGAGTGTCCTCAGTGTGGAAGAGAAGCTGAGGTTTGGACTAGAGTTGTAGGCTTCCACAGACCTGTTCAAGCATGGAACAAGGGTAAGCAAGAGGAATATAAAGACCGTAAAGAATTTGAAGCAGATTCCAGCTTAGAATCCTTAGAAGTTAAGGTTGAAGAAAATAAAAATGTAGGTTAGATACGAATGAATATTATAGGAATAGAGAAATCCTCTTTTATAGATTACCCAAGTAATATTTGTACTGTAATATTTACAGGAGGTTGCAACTTTAGATGTCCATACTGCCATAATACCTCCATTGTAAACAATATAGGAGATCGAATAGAGGAAGATGAAGTAATTAGCTTTTTAAAAAAGAGGAAGAAGTTTGTAGATGCCCTATGTATTTCTGGCGGTGAGCCAACACTTCAAAAAGATTTGTACGATTTTATTTGTAGGATTAAAGAAGAGGGCTTTCTTATAAAACTAGATACGAACGGGACGAATCCTGCCTTATTAAATAAACTGATCGATGAAAAACTAATAGATTATGTTGCTATGGATATAAAATCACCATTTGCTAAATACTCATCAATTGGTGGAACATCTATCAACTTAGAAGATATACGGAAAAGCATAGATAGTTTATTGGAGAATAAGGTTGATTACGAGTTTAGAACTACAATATGTAAAGAACTACTTACTATAGAAGATATCATATCAATAGCGAAAGAAATTAAAGGATGTAAAATCTATGCACTTCAAAATTTTAGAGATGGTGAAACAGTTTTAGCAGGTCCTAATAAATTTATACCATATCAAGTAGAAGAGCTAAAAGAGATAGAAAAAGCTATATCGACCTTGTTAAATAAGGTTATTATTAGATAATAAGATTAAAAAACTTAAAATACAATAAAGACACCTGTTGGACTAAAGAGGAAATTTCCTTACTTTAGGCTATACAGGTGTTTTTATTTTGAGCACTTGAAATTCTAATCAAAGCTTAGAATTGAGTGCGACATAAAGTTTGTGAGTGTAAACGAACAAATTTTATTTTATTTATATTTTGAGGATTTGTAATAAATATGGAAAAAATCGGTTGAATTACAAGGGATTAATGGAAAAAAGTAGAATAGAATTATAAGATAAATTTATAAAAATGTGGATGTTTTAAGTCCATAGCGTTATATACATTAAGAAAGGAATTTTATATGAAAGCATATATAGGAATTAAGTATCATGAAGATTATAGCAATAAAATAGTTATTGAAAAAATATCATCAGTTCTTGAAAAAAGAGGTTATGAAACAATTTGTATTGTGCGTGATATGGAGA
>JAEWHG010000032.1 GCA_023387935.1 Bacillota bacterium | reverse complement strand
TCTCCCTTTTCTCCTTCTGTCTCTATACCGACAGCTTTAGTGTTTTCAAAAATATAACCACCATTTCCAGGAATGTGTTCTGCTAAACTTAATAAATATTTACGAGGATGAAACTCTGCTTGTCCATGAAACTTTACTGCTGCTTTTATTGGAAAAGGTAGAGGAAGATTTTCAATATAAGAGGCATTGATCCCTAAATTCTGTGCAGCCTGTACTTCATTTTTAATTTGCGCCACATATTCATCTAGTTGAGTATATATATATGCACTTTGTGGTCTGAAATCACAGTCGATATTTTCTTCTTTTATAATTTTAGTAATAAGCTGTATAGCTTCCTCATTAGACTGAGCATATTGCTTTGCTTTATCCATACCAAGCTGTTTTATCATTTTATCGTAAATTAAATCATGCTGTGAGGTTATTTTTGCCGTTGTATGTCCTGTAGTGCCTTTTACAATACGATCAGCTTCAATAATAGCCACAGTTAATCCTTCTTTTTTTAATAGATAACCACAGGTAATTCCAGTGATACCTCCGCCTACGATAGCTACATCTACAGTAATATCCTCTTCTAAAGTAGGATAATTAGTTGTATCTGTTGAAGCAATCCAGTAGGATTCAGGTTCTTTCATAAAGCCAGTATCTGGGGAATAATATTGATTCATAGATTACATCCTTTCTTATATAAACTTTGCATTATATATGTATGATTCACTAAGTTTTAGAAAATATTCCTATTAATCAACATAGAGGAGCACTATGTGGAGTTAACTATCTAAGAATCCTACGCATTTATGCATGTGGAGTTTCAATTTGGGTATTATATTTGAATAAACTACGATAATATATAAATATCGATATTTTATTTGTATGCATAGCAAAAAAATTGTTTTTATGGTATATTAATTTACATATATGAATGAGTAGGAACACTACGGAAGGAGATTAATATGGAAAATAAGCCTGTTGCATCAAACTTTATAAGAAATATTGTTATTCAAGATTTAGAATCAGGTAAGCATAAAGAAATTATTACACGTTTTCCACCAGAGCCAAATGGATATTTACATATAGGTCACGCAAAATCAATCGTTTTGAACTTCGAATTAGCGGATGCTTTTAATGGAAAAACTAATTTGCGTTTTGATGATACAAATCCAACTAAAGAAGATACTGAATATGTAGAATCTATTAAGGAAGACGTAAAATGGTTAGGCTTTGATTGGGATGAGCTATTCTTTGCTTCCGATTATTTTGAAGAAATGTATAATCGTGCTGTTCTTTTAATTAAAAAGGGACTGGCTTATGTTGATGATTTGTCAGCAGAAGAGATAAGAGAACACAGAGGAACTCTAAAAGAACCTGGTAAAGAAAGTCCATATAGAAATAGAAGCATTGAAGAAAATCTAGATTTATTTGAAAAAATGAGAAACGGTGAATTTAAAGATGGTGAAAAGGTACTTAGGGCTAAGATCGATATGACATCTCCTAACATGAACATGAGGGATCCAGTTATTTACCGTATCGTTCATGCAAGTCACCACAATACAGGAAGTAAATGGTGTATTTATCCAATGTATGACTTTGCACACCCATTAGAGGATGCTATAGAGGATATAACGCACTCTATATGTACAATGGAATTCGAAGATCACAGACCTTTGTATGATTGGGTTGTTAGAGAGTGCGAGATGAAATCTCAACCTCAGCAAATAGAATTTGCTAGACTTAATCTGACAAATACAGTTATGAGTAAGCGAAAGTTAAAGCAACTAGTAGACGAAGGCGTAGTAGATGGCTGGGACGATCCTCGTATGCCTACTATTTCAGGCTTAAGAAGAAAAGGATATACTGCTAAGGCTATACGTAATTTCTGTAGAGAAATTGGAGTATCTAAGAACCAAAGTATTGTAGATGAGCAAATGCTAGAGCATTTTATCCGTCAAGATTTAAGCGAAATAGCGCCTAGAACTATGGCTGTTTTAAGACCACTTAAAGTAGTTATTACGAATTATCCAGAAGGTCAAATAGAAATGTTAGACGCAGAAAACAACCCAGATGATCCATCAATGGGCGTACGTAAAATTCCGTTTTCACGTGAAATATATATTGAAGAAGAGGATTTTATGGAAAATCCACCTGCAAAGTACTTTAGATTATTCCCTGGTAACGAGGTGCGCTTAAAAAATGCATACTTTATTAAATGTAACGATGTAATAAAGGATGCAGATGGGAAGGTTGTAGAAATCCACTGCACCTATGATCCAGAGACAAAGAGCGGAACTGGTTTTACAGGAAGAAAAGTGAAAGGTACTATACACTGGATCGATGGTAGCAATGCTACACCAGCAGAATTTAGATTATATGAGCCACTAATATTAGATGAAAATAATGAAGAGGATAAGCACTTTTTAGAGCAAATTAATCCAAATTCATTAGAAATATTACAAGGCTTTGTTGAGGACAATATGAAAAATGCAGAACCGCATGATAAATTCCAGTTCTTTAGACATGGATATTTTAACGTAGATCCTAAATATAGTAAGGAAGATAAATTAGTTTTTAATAGAATCGTTTCTTTAAAAAGCTCATTTAAGCTTTAATTTACTTTTGGAATTAATAAGTGGAAAAACCGTTAATGGTTTTTCCACTTATTAATTATAGTTTTATAATATGTTTAAAAACTTATCATTTAAATTGTCGAAAGTAGTAATAATGCTATAAACTATTCTGTTCTTCAATATATGCAGTTAGCGCTTTAGACAATTGATCTGGGCAAGAAGTGCTC
>JAEWHG010000207.1 GCA_023387935.1 Bacillota bacterium | reverse complement strand
CCACAGGTGTACATGGACATTTCCCTCATAGAAATTTCTTATAAATAATGTTATCACAGAAATATCTAACTTAGGAGATATATCTCCGTACCAAGCCATGTATATAAAACTCCAAACAAGTAGCGGTATAAGGATTTTTCTAAGTCTTCCTTTCAGAAAGCTAGATATTTCCATCTCCCTCTTACTACATAACATAAGTCTCCCACTAACCATGATTAAGACAGGTACACACCATCTAGTTGCAGAATCTATTATATTTCCTATCCACCATATTTTACTACCGCTGATATATAAATCCTCTACGAGAGGTGCAGATGTATGCAATAACACTACTGCAAAAACCGATACGACTCTAAGTATATCTATATATAAAATCCTGGAAGTACTTTTACTGCCATTTGACTTCATTTTCTTTCTTAGGCTTAATGCCTTTATCTATTATAGTGCCATTTTCTCCCTCTATTAATATTTCTACATCATAATAGTCATATATTTCTCCGTAGGATTCTTCACTAGGTCCTGTTAAGCCTTCATTTACCGTATATCCTGATAGTGCCTTTAAAAAGGATATTCCTATTTCTCTTAATTTTTCCTTTGATACATCTTTATTTGCAGGTATTAAGTATAAAACTAACTTGTTATTTTCTATATATGCTTCTGCATACTCAATTTCCTCATATTTTTCAATAATACCTGCACTTCCTGTAAGTGCTTCTTCCTCTATTTGAGGAGCATTCCCTGGTGTAACATTATTATCTGGTGCAACATTATTATCTGGCGTAGTATTATCTGGATTTTCATTACGACTACAACCAATACTCAGAGTTAACATTAAAATAATACAAAGTGGAAATAATAATTTTTTCATATGTTGTGCCTCCTATTTAAATTAGGTGTATTTTGCAATATTCCTTTGTATTATTGTGTCCATAAAAAAATAATCTACTCCTTATATTAGTATGTCTAATATTGAAATTTATCTAAATACTATACTTATAAAGTACATTTAATATCCTAAAATTTACAGCTATATAATAAATACTAGAAATACTATAAGCATAGTAGGAAATTAATTTTTCTCATTATCATAAATTAAATCATGAAAATAAAAAGGTAGTCAAGAAAACGTTTATGAAAATATGGTTCTATAATAAATGTTGGGGTGCATGAAAATAAATGTACTACAACATTTATTTTTTTGCATAATAAAAGCACTTATGAAATAAATCTGCTAAAATGTTAATTGGCGAAAAAACAAAGAAAGGAGATTTATTCACAAGTGCACTCTAATTTTATCAATAAATTACTAAATTTAAAAGAGGTAAAAGTAACTAAAATTTCTCAGGAGGATTTTTTTATCAAAATTTATCTGAAAACTAATCCACGTGAACATACTTGCCCCGCCTGCGGCTGCATGACTTCTAGGATTCACGATTATAGACAGCAAGTAATTAAAGATTTGCCTTTTCAGTTTAAACATGTATTTCTTATGCTTCAAAAAAGAAGATATGTATGTTCATGTGGCAAAAAATTTTACGAGTCTTACGACTTTCTTCCCCGTTATCATCGTATGACTAATCGCTTAGTACATTATATTTGCCAGGAACTCACTAAAATTACTAGTATGACTTCAGTAGCTAACTCTGCTAATGTATCTGTTTCAACAGTTGCTCGTATCTTTAACTATATTAATTACTCTGTCCCTACTCTTCCAAAGGTCCTTTGTATTGATGAGTTTAAAGGTAATGCTGAAACTGGGAAATATCAATGTATTCTTGTTGACGGTGAGAAAAATAAAGTCTTAGATATCCTTCCTGATAGATCTCAAAGCCATCTTGTAAGTTACTTTAGGGAAATTCCCCGTAGGGAAAGATATGCTACCCAATTCTTTGTCTGCGATATGTGGCAACCATATGTTGATCTAGCAAGAGTTTACTTTCCTAATGCTAAGATTATTATTGATAAGTATCATTTTATTAGACAAGTCACTTGGGCTATCGAAAACGTTAGAAAGCGTCTACAAAAGACTATGCCCTTTAATCTTAGAAAGTACTATAAGCGAAGTAGACGGCTAATACTTACCCGTTATCATAAGCTTAAAGATGAAAACAAGAAGGCTGTTGACTTAATGTTATTATATAATGATGATCTACGTGCTTCTCATAAACTTAAAGAATGGTTTTATGAAATATGTCAAAGTGACAATTATTCTTATCAGAGTGATGCTTTAGTTGATTGGATTAAAAATGCAGAAAGCTCTGGAATACCAGAGTTTGAAAAGTGTGCAGCTACATATAGACGATGGTTTGATGAAATAAAAAATGCCTTTAAATATGGTTATACAAATGGTCCTACGGAAGGATTTAATAACAAAATTAAGGTATTAAAACGTGTTTCCTTCGGAATTAAGAACTTCCATAGATTCCGTAATAGAATTATTCACTGCACTAGTTAAATACAAATACCATAAAATTCCTATATTTTAGTTAGGTTTATTTAGTGTACCCAAAAACATGTAGAACTCTATGCTCATATTAAAATAGGCTCAAATGCAATAATGGAGCAGGATTACTGGTAATCCCACCCCAACTATTGACAAAGAGCCGAAAATATTATTGTATTAAAATACTATTAAATATAAAGTTGGAGTAGGATTACTAGCAACCCTACTCCAACTTTTGGCAAAGAACCTAAAAAAGAAGTCTTCCACAAACACTTTTAATGTGGAAGACTTCTTTTTAATTATTTAGAATGTTTCTATTTAGACTTAAAATAGTAATTACTATTTTTCAAGTAAAACGTCTATCTTACCGCCTTTTAGAACATCTATCTCAAATCTTGCATCAACTTTATTTCTTAGGTATAAAGTAATTGATCTTACACCTTCTAAAATACCACCGTCTAATTTTTTAATTAAAGCACTATCTTCAGTAAGAACAAATTCTGCTAGTTCATCGTTTCCTGGTTGGTTATCAGCATCTGTTACTACTTTAAATGTAACTTTTTCACCATCAACTTTGTATACTTTACCAGTTACAGTTCCTACTAGATCTAATTCAGTATTTTGTCCTGGTGCATCATAGTTAGTTACAACTATAAGTGATTTAATTTCTCCATCTTCTTCAATTATAACAACTTTATCACCTTTTGCTATTCTGCTTAATCTAGTAGTACCATCTAAGTTTCCTTTAGTATCAACTTTGTAAATTGGAGTATTTGACTCATCAATTAGATATACATTTGTACCAATTGTTAAATAATCATCCTCTACATCAGTTACAGTATGGATTGTTGTAGCTGTAGCTTTTAAATCAACAGCACTTTCTACAACTAGTTCACCTTTATTATTTAATGTGAATTCTACTATATAACCTTTTTTAACTGAATCTCTCTCAGCTAATACATAAGTAACTTTTCCTTCACCAGCTACATCAACTTCAACTTTATAGTCTCCGCCAGATACTCTTTCTGGTTCTCCAGTTACAACACCAAACTTAGCATCATCTTTAGCTTGGAAATTTCCATCAGTAAATACAATTAACTTAGCATCTTTTCCTACTTCTCCCATTACTAGAGCAGTCTGATCTTCAAAACCTTTTTTAATAATATCATCATACTTAATTAAAGATGGCTTTAATTTATCATCCTTATTAACAGCTTTAATTACTACTGTGTTTGTTCTAAGATTATACTTGTCATTTGTTCCATCTTTTTGTATAAACTTCTTGTCATCTACTTTATCGAACTTTACCGCTGGGTTACTAACAATTTCTAATGTTTCATCAACTATTTCACCGTCTTTATTTACCTTAAAGCTTACAGCTGAATACTTAGCATCATCAAATGAACCTGTTGATACATCAGTTGCAGCAAATTTGTTAGCATCTGCTCTATCTTCAAACTTGTATTCTACTTCTTTACCTTCAGATGTAAATACTGATAATACAGGATTTCTACCTTCTTCTAAATAAGTAGCTACACCGTAGATTCTGCTGCTTGTAACATTAACATCAGTTGTTAATACCATAGCTTTTCCTGTTAAATCAAGAATTGCCTTTACTTCTTCATCAATGAATTCTTCTACATTTTTGAAGTTTGTATCTTTCCACTCTGTATAAGTTTCACCTTGATCTCCAGAGTAAATTGCATTGCTTGCTCTTGTAATATTTTTACCATCAATAGTTACTCTATTGTTGCTTACTCTTACTGCTTCAAGAGTTCCTTCTACTACTTCGTTTTTAATTACGATAAAGAAGTTATCATCTTCGTCTGCCCAACCAAATACTGCTGTTCCCGCTTCAATATCTTCTAAAGAAGCTTTAGTAAAGTCTGGGTTTAATACAAACACTTCTTCTGCGTCGTCAAGTTCAATAGTATCTTCTTTTCTAGTTGAAAGATTAATGAATTTAACTTCATCATCTTTTACTTCTTGAGCCATACCTACCATATTGTTTTCATCAAAATCGAACAGGTAAGCAAATGCTACTTCTTTGTATTCGTTTAATACAACTCTACCGTAAGCATCTACTGGCACTTCGTCTACATCTACTTTTTCATTGTTTACATATACTATAGCATTTTCTGTTTCATTTTTGCTATCTTTTTCAGACCATTTAAATTCATCATCTGCAACAACAAGTTCTACTTCATCTTCATTAACTGTTTTTACAGTGTCATAAAGAATATTGTCTTCTTCTGTTTCTACTTCATATCTGAATAATACGTCGTTTTTATCTTCCCAAGCAGAAACTTCTACTCCTAGGATAGCATCTACGTCGAAGTCTTCAGATACTTCATATTTCTCAGTACCAATTTTAATTTGGTTAGCTTTTAATTTAGAATCTACTCTGTGGTTAGCTGTTACTACACCTTCAACTACTTCGATTCCTAATTTATCAGTTAAGATTGTTTGTTTTTCTGTGTCAGTACCTTTTTGTCCAGAAACTACATATTTTGTTTCTGATCCAAATCCTACTTGAATCATAAGTGCTTTTGTTAAAGAGTTATCTAGTAATTGGAATACAGATCCTCTTGTAATTGCAACACCTGTAGATCCTTTAACGTGATCTGTTACATCGATATCTTGCTCAGCTACTACTAGGTAACCTACTGGGTATCCACCTTTAGCTTGTGCAGCTGGCTCATATCCTAATGCTCTAACGATTAATGTAATAGCATCTTCGTATCTGATTTGATCAGCAGGTCCGAATTTACCATTTCCATAACCTTGGATATAACCTAATCTTGTAGCTACGTTGATAGCTCCGGAAGCCCACTCATATCCAGCCGCTACTGTTACGTCTGTAAATTGAGTTTCTCCTTTAGCTACGTTAGCAGAACCTTCTAATCCTAAAGCTCTTACTAATAATACTGCAAATTCTGCTCTTGTGATGTTAGCATCTAGAGCAAATCCTCTGTCATCACCTTGAACTATTCCAAGTTTGTTAAGTCTTAGAGTAGCTTTTTCATTTAAGTGTCCAGCGATATCGCTTGTTGCTGGAGCTGCAAAAGCCATTCCGAAGCTTCCAAGTACCATGGAAAGTACAAGTATAAATGATAATACTTTCTTCATTATGTGTTCCTCCTCTTTGATATTAATTTCTTTTTTTAGAAGTGGGTTAAATTTTTAAGCTTGGCCGTAACCCCTTCCATAAAAACCGACCAGCCTTAAAATTATATAGATGCGACTGTCATCCTATTATGTAATGTCGCCGCACACTATACCAAGAATTATACCATCGACCTATTACTTGGTCAATGTAAAGATGAAGATTGTAATATAACTGTAATATTGTGTGAATAATAAGTTATTTGAAAACTATTTCACTTAACAACCTTCTTCACTAACAATTATACACTGAAAAATGCATAATTACTATTACAGTATTATTACAATTTGTTTTACCTTTAATTATTGCCAAATATATTTGACGGCATAATCGTATTTAATATATATTCTATCTTCTTGTAAAAAGTCCTGCTTGTACTTAAAATTTTTTTATTTTTTGTAATATAACCTTAATATCACAGCATAAATCCTTTGATATAATAAAAGTAAATTTACTTCGTAAATTGGATTAGATCATAAAAGAAAGAGGTGAATACTATGAAAAAGATCTTATCTGTTTTTTTATGTTTCTTGTTGTTGTTTAGTTTTTCTGTTAATGCCACTTATGCTTTATCTATAGAAGAACAAGCAGGGGAGCATTTAAGAAAGCTTGGCCTTTATAAAGGTTACGAAGATGGTACACTAGGACTTAACCGAAATATTACGAGAGCCGAGTTTGCTGCTTTAGCCGTGAGAATAGAAGGCTTGGAAAACTCTCAAGAAGATAACAAAGGAATAACAGCTTTTAAGGACGTAGCTGCAGAGCATTGGGCTTCTGGGTATGTTAATATTGCTACCTCTAAAAATTTGATTAAAGGATTTGAGGACAAAACCTACAGACCTGAAGCACAAGTTACATACGTTCAAACTTTAGCTGTTATGATCCGTATATTAGGTTATGAAAAAGACGTTGTAGGCGAATGGCCGAATAATTACATTAATAAGGCTAAGGAGCTAGGACTTGATAAAAATATTAATCTATCTGCTGATACTCCTATTAATCGTGGCCAAATTGCTATTATAGTTAATAATGCTTTAGGTATTAAAGTAGCTAAATAATGCAACAGGCAAACTCATAG
>JAEWHG010000202.1 GCA_023387935.1 Bacillota bacterium | reverse complement strand
GTTTTACTTCTCACTCCAAATTTTTTAGCTAATAGCTTATATCCACCTTCACCAGATAAGTAAGCATCAACAACACTTTGTTTAAACTCTTCATCGTATTTAGACATAAAAACACCCCACAAATTAGATTTTTGGTCTAACTTCTGGGGTGCACATCAGAGATCACATAATTTGTGGTCTTTTTTTATTTAACTTCATCAATTGGTTAACCTGAAAAATAAATCAGGTTGACCAATGTATCTATTCCTGTTATACTTATTTTGGGAATGAATTTATTCAATAAAATATATTAATGAAAGGAATTATAATTATGGAGACAATAAAAAGTTCTAAAAAAATATCTATAAGTGAAATGATGAGAATATCTTTGTGTACAGCGTTACTTTGTATATCATCTTATATTGTATTTCCCTTACCATTCACCCCAATAATGATTACTGCCCAAACAATAGTAGTTAATTTAATAGCTTTAATTTTAAATCCCTTACATAGTGGAGTATCTGTTCTTATATTTATATTACTTGGTGCTGCTGGATTACCTGTATTTTCAGGTGGAGGTAGTGGTTTAGGAGTATTATTTGGTCCAACGGGAGGATTTATAGTCGGATTTTTATTTTCTGCTATTGCAATAAGTTGTTTAAAAGGAAAAAAAGTAAAGTTATATAGATATCTTATAGTAGCTGTTTTAGTAGGAATGCCTGTTACTTACTTATTTGGAGCAACATATATGAGTTATGTAATGAAGATGAATTATATAAAAACCCTGCAAGTTGCAGTAATTCCTTTTTTATTGGGAGATCTAATAAAAGCGATCATAGGGTCTGTAGTTGCATTTAAAATAAATACGATTTTAAGGGATAAGTAGAGTAATTATTATGATATAAAAATCTTGTGGAAAAATATAAACTATTGAAGTGAGAGGAAAAATATGCTATACTACACTAGTAGTAACAATTAATAGCATATGGGGGTAGATGGGTGCTGGTGTGCCCTATGGTCTTCAAAACCATTGTGAGGGGTTAGTAGCTTCTTAGGTGGGTTCGATTCCCACGTACTCCCGCCAAATATAGTAACTAAGCAGTTATAACAATTTTGTTGTAGCTGTTTTTTTGTATAATCTATCTGTGCATAAAAATAGGGCATCTCAGCCCTAAAATTCACTTTCTATTTTGATACAAACCTTTGATTATTCTTTAGTAGGTTCTACATGTCTTTCTCTAAACAATAGACTGATACAATAAATACCTGCTATACCAACCAAAGAGTAAATAATTCTACTTACTAAAGCTTCTTGTCCGCCGAATATTGATGCAACTAAATCAAATTGAAATAAACCAATTAATCCCCAGTTTAATGCTCCAATAATGACAAGTAATAAAGCTAGTCTATCCATAAGTATAACACCCCTAATTTATAATTATTTTAAATTAACTTTTACCTTAGTATTGCTAATTTACTAATAAATAATACCATTTTTTATTTATTTTTTGAAACTATATAAGGTTTAAATTTCAAGAAATTGGTTAGAATAATCTTCTAGATAGATTAGGAGGTTTTCTAAATGAAAAGAAAAAATAGAGTACCATTAATAATTGGAGCAGTAATTGTGGCTTTGTTTTTTTCCTCAATTGGTTTTGGAATAGGATATTATAGATACTCTGCTGAAATAGCAAAAGAAAAACTTGCAAGGCAAAACAATCAAAAACAGCTAGAGGCATTGATTAAAGCTCAACAGAACAGTATACACAACGTAAATAATGATGAAACTATGGTCACAAACTATGGAGATGCGATTAGCAAAGAAACTACAATATTATATAAAACACGATATACACAATGTAATGATACTATAAAAGAAACAGCAGAACCAACATTAGAGCTAATAGGCTTAAATGAGAAAGGTCTTGAAAAATATATAAAGGAAAATAACTCCAAGTGGGAAATTGAAAGTTTTTCAAAAAATGAAATTGTTTTAGTTAAGATGGTAAATAAGGTTTGTCCAAATCACTATCTAATTTCCGTAAATAATGGATATATCTCCATATATAAATATGAAGAAGATGGAGAAAAAGTTTTAATAGAACGAACAGAAGTATCTATAAAGAATTTACCTACAGTAGATCAAGAAAAATTACAGAGGGGAATTATTGTAGAAACATTGGAAGATGTATATCAACTATTAGAGGACTTTAGTAGTTAATATTTAAATTAAAAAAGCAACTGTCTAAGCAGATGGTTGCTTTTTTAATTGGAAGTATTTTAAGCACTTGAAATTTTTAACGAAAGCTAAAAATTGAGTGTGCCATGGAGCGTTTGCGATAACAACACGGAATTTTAAGCACTTGAAATTTTTAACGAAAGTTAAAAAATGAGTGCGCCATGGAGTGTTGCGGTAGCAACACGGAATTTTAAGAATTAGCCTTTTAATAGAGAATATGCTAAACTAAAAAATAGCTAATTAATATTATCTATATAGAAAACTAAGGACAGGTGGAATATTTTAAATGATTATATTAGGAATTGACCCAGGACTTGCAATACTGGGATATGGTATAGTACACTATGAAGGGAATCGTTTTAAAGCTATAGATTATGGTGCAATTACAACGCCTAGCACAATGCCTACACCGTTGAGATTAAAAACAATATATGAGGAACTGAATAAAATCATCATTGAATATAATCCAGATGTAGTAGCCATAGAGGAGTTATTCTTTAATACAAATGTGAAAACTGCTTTGTTAGTTGGTCATGCCAGGGGAGTAGCAGTTCTATCGGCAGCTAATAATAATAAAGAAATATTCGAATATACACCTCTGCAGGTCAAGCAGGGCGTTGTTGGGTATGGTAGAGCAGATAAGGGTCAGGTTCAGCAAATGGTTAAAACACTATTGAATCTTTCTAAGATTCCAAAGCCAGATGATGTTGCAGATGCACTTGCTGTTGCCATATGTCATGCCCACACAGGCAATTTCAAAGACTTGTTTAAAATTAAATAGTTTTGGAGGAATATATATGTTTGAATATTTAAGAGGAATGGTTGTTGACATTTTCATAGATAAAATCATTATAGAGGTTAATGGAATCGGTTACAGAATTAATAGCACTTTAAATAGTGCTAGCAAGATTAATAAAGGTGAAGAAATACTCATATATACCTATTTAGTAGTTAGAGAAGACGAATTAAGCTTATATGGCTTTGCATCTACAGATGAATTAGCTATGTTCCAAAAATTAATATCTGTTTCTAAAATCGGACCTAAGGTTGCTAGTGGAATACTATCTTTATATACCCCAAGTAGATTAGGTGCCTACATACTAAGCAACGACATAGCAGCAATTTCTAAATCTCCAGGAGTAGGTAAGAAAACAGCAGAGCGCATTGTTTTAGAGCTTAAGGATAAAATTGATAAAATAAATGTAGATTACGATTATACCTTATTCAATGATGGTAATAAGGATGAGAATGAAGCAGTGGATGCTCTTGTTTCTTTAGGATATTCTAAAATAGAAAGTGAAAATGCTGTTAATGCTGTTAAGGACATAAGCTTAGAAACAGAAGATATTATAAAGAAAGCACTTAGATGGTTAATGAAATAGGCAAAAGGAGGGAAGGCATAATGTCAGAAATTGAAGATAGAATCCTGTCAAATACAGTGAGACATGAGGATCATGAAATTGAAGGCGGCCTACGTCCAAAACTTCTAAATGATTATATTGGTCAGGATAAGGTAAAAGAAAAATTAAAAATATTTATAGAGGCTGCTATGCATAGAAAAGAAGCCCTAGACCATGTCCTTTTATATGGTCCTCCTGGTTTAGGTAAGACAACTCTATCTAATATTATAGCGAATGAGATGAATGTAAATATTAGAATTACATCTGGCCCAGCTATAGAAAGAGCTGGTGATTTAGCTGCGATTTTAACAAACTTATCAGAAAATGATGTTTTGTTTATAGATGAAATTCATCGAATAAACAGGACTGTGGAAGAAATACTGTATCCTGCAATGGAGGATTACGCTTTAGATATAATTATAGGAAAGGGTCCTAGTGCTAGGTCTATAAGATTGGATTTGCCTAAATTTACTTTAATAGGCGCAACTACAAGATCTGGTCTACTAACTGCTCCACTTAGAGATCGATTCGGTGTAATTGCAAAACTAGAGCTATATGATACAAAACAGCTTAAGGATATTGTAAAACGATCTGCCTATATTTTAAATGTTTACATAGATGATGATGGTGCAGAGGAAATTGCATCTAGATCAAGAGGGACTCCCCGTATTGCAAATAGACTTTTAAAAAGAGTTAGAGATTTTGCTCAAGTTAGGGGAGATGGAAGAATCACATTAGAAATTGCTAATGAAGCACTAAAACTTCTTGAAATAGATATTTTAGGTTTAGATAATACTGATAAAAAGATGATTGAAACTATGATCAATAATTTTGGCGGTGGTCCAGTTGGACTGGATACCTTGGCAGCCTCAACTGGAGAAGAAAGAAACACAATAGAGGATGTTTATGAACCATATTTGCTGCAAATTGGTTTTATTAATCGTACCCCAAGAGGTAGAGTAGTTTTGGAAAGGGCTTATGATCATTTTAATATCCCTTTTAAAAAATAATAAAAGATTATTAAAAGGAACTATAAAAATATTGTCGAATTATACATCTACTAATACATTTACTAGGGGGCGATAAAATGAAAAGGAAAAAAAATATATCGGTTGTATCTATTGCTGCACTAATTTTTATTATGAATATAATTACTGTATTTTCATATGACAATACTACTATACCTAATTATATCGAAATTGGATTATTTTTCGATAAAACTGCTAAATCAACATTGTTAATAGAAAGTACAACTGGGTTTGAAGTGGGTACTTTTCAGAATGATGATTTTGTTAACTTATTCAATTTAGACGAAAATAAGATTTTACTAAGAAAAGATACATATTACATAGGCCAAGGATTTGAATTTAATGAGTATACAGGTTCTACAAATAATGGACTTAATTCATCAAATATACAAGGACCTTATCATGTTCAAGTCGGAGAAGATTTTAAAAGCTATACAGAAGCAAATAGATTTCTAAATTCTATCAATAACATGGATTTAGAAGGATATCTATCCTATGAAGATGAATGGAAGGTTTTTGTTGGCTTATATTTAAATGAAGCCAGTGCCAAGGAAGCTGCAAATGAAATAAAAACAAATTCTAGATATGAAGTCAAGGTAATAGATCCATCTCCTACTAGAGTTCAGGTTATTAATGAAAAAGGAGATCCTATATTTGCTTACGATTCAGCTTCTGACGTGTATTTTTTAGGTCAAGTTAATGCAGAAAAAATTCCTCTTGTAAATGTAGCAGGTACCACCTATAGAGGGGGAATTACTGCGAAAAGGCTATCTAATAGTGATATGACAATAGTCAACAAGCTGCTCTTAGAAGAGTATTTATATGGCGTTGTTCCTGCAGAAATGCCTGCTTTGTGGCCATTGGAAGCTTTAAAAGCACAGGCTGTGGCTGCAAGGCAATTTGCTCTTACTAATTTTAATAAATATAGACACTTTGATTTTAATCTATGTGCTACTATTAATTCTCAAGTATATAAAGGATATTCTGGGGAACATATGAATACAAATAAAGCTGTAGATGAAACAGAATCTAAAGTTATAACCCACAATGAAAAATTAGTACAAGCTTATTACCATTCGAATAGTGGTGGATATACTGAAGATAGCGAAAATATTTGGACAAATCCTTTGCCCTACCTTAGAGGAGTAAAGGATGACTTTTCTTTAGATACGCCAAATAGCACATGGTCCGTGGTTTTTACTAAAGACGAAATAAAAAATCAATTAGCTAAGCATAATATATTTATAGGGGATATTTTAGATATGGAGGTATTATCCAGGTCTAATAACGGAAGAGTTTTGTCTTTAGTTATATACGGAACGGAAGGACAAGAAGTTATGACAAAAGATAAAAGTAGAGCTGTTTTTGGGCTTAGAAGTACTTACTATTTTATTAATTCTAATAATGGTATTAGTACAGACACTAAAGTAGTTGCCATAAACGGAAGTGGATCTAGTGGAGAAGAAATTGGTTTGAATAACAAGAAAGTTATTACTGCGAATGGCGTTTATGGAATCGAAAATATTCAGGACATATCCATATTTAATGGAGAAGAATATAGAAATATAAATGAAAAAGATGCTCAAAGTACTTTAACTGACTCAGACAACTTTGTAATTGAAGGCAAAGGATTTGGGCACGGTGTAGGTATGAGCCAATACGGAGCAAAAAAGATGGCTGAATTAGGTTATAAATATGATGAAATATTAACTCATTATTATACAGGAGTAAAGGTGGAATAAAAATGGAAACTAAAGATTTTGATTACGATCTACCAGAGGAGCTAATAGCACAAACACCTTTAGAAAATCGTGTTAACTCAAGATTAATGGTATTGGATAAAAAAACTGGAGATATTAAACATAAACATTTCTATGATATTATAGACTTTTTAAATCCAGGAGACTGTCTAGTATTGAATGATACTAGAGTATTGCCTGCAAGATTAATTGGAGAAAAAGAAGAAACAGGTGGTAAAATAGAGTTTTTATTACTAAAAAGAATAGAATTAGATACCTGGGAGGCCCTAGTAAAGCCTGGGAAAAAAGCCAAGATTGGTAGCCGTTTTATGTTTGGTAATGGACTCCTTCATACTGAAGTAATAGGTATTGGAGAAGAAGGATCTCGAATTATAAAATTTGAATACAATGGAATCTTTGAAGACATATTGGATCAGTTGGGACAAATGCCACTACCCCCATATATTACAGAGAAACTAGATGATAAAGAAAGATATCAGACCGTATACTCTAAAAATCAGGGATCGGCAGCTGCTCCTACAGCTGGACTACATTTTACTAAGGAGCTATTGGAGAAAATAGAAAGTAAGGGAGTAAAAATAGCCTATATAACTTTACATGTAGGATTAGGCACATTCCGGCCTGTTAAGGTTGATAAAATAGAAGAACATAAAATGCATTCTGAGTTTTATACGATAGATGAAAAAACAGCTAATATGATTAATACTACGAAAAAACAAGGACATAGAGTAATTACTGTAGGAACTACAAGTACTAGAACTTTAGAGTCTGTAGCGGATACAAATGGAGAAATAAAGCCTAGTAGTGGTTGGACGGATATTTTTATTTATCCTGGATATGATTTTAAAATAGTAGATAATTTAATTACTAATTTTCATTTGCCAGAGTCTACACTAATTATGCTGGTTAGTGCTTTAGCAGGTAAAGAAAATACTTTAAATGCATATGAGACTGCAGTAAAAGAAAAATATAGATTTTTTAGCTTTGGAGATGCAATGTTCATAAGCTAAGACTCATGAAATTCCAAGGATTCGCATTAAATAAGGATGGTGAAGGTTTATAATGGCAATTAAATATGAATTAATAAAAACGTGTAAACAAAGTGGAGCAAGATTAGGTAGATTACATACACCACATGGCATAATAGAAACACCTATTTTTATGCCTGTAGGAACTCAAGCAACTGTTAAGACCATGACACCTGAAGAATTAAAGGGTATGAATGCACAAATAATTCTCAGCAATACATACCATTTATTTTTAAGGCCAGGACATAAGTTAATTGAAAAAGCAGGTGGATTACACAAATTTATGAACTGGGATAGACCGATTTTAACGGATAGTGGAGGTTTTCAAGTATTTAGCTTAGGGCCTTTAAGAAAGATCAGTGAAGAAGGTGTAGAATTTAGATCTCATTTAGATGGGTCGAAGCATTTTATAAGTCCTGAAATAGCTGTTGAAATACAAAATTCCCTAGGATCTGATATTATGATGGCTTTCGATGAATGCGCTCCATATCCAGCTGACTATGACTATGTTAAGAATTCCCTTGAAAGAACTACAAGGTGGGCAAAAAGATGTAAAGATGCTCATAAAAACACTGAAAATCAGGCTTTGTTTGGAATAATTCAGGGTGGAATGTATAAGGATTTAAGAAAGCAAAGTGCAGAAGAAATAATAGGATTAGATTTTCCTGGGTACTCAATAGGCGGACTGAGTGTAGGGGAACCTAAGGATATAATGTACGAAGTTCTCGAATACACTACGCCTTTAATGCCTACGGATAAGCCTAGATATTTAATGGGCGTAGGAAGCCCGGATGATCTGATAGAGGGTGTAATTAGAGGTGTAGATATGTTCGATTGCGTATTGCCTTCCCGAATAGGTAGAAATGGGACTGCAATGACGAGTAGAGGTAAGGTTGTAATTAAAAATGCAATACACACTGAAAGCTTCGAACCATTAGATCCAGAGTGCGATTGCGACACATGTAAAAACTATTCAAAGGCTTATTTACGCCATTAGTTTAAGGCTAATGAAATCTTAGGGTTAAGGTTGCTTACAAATCATAATTTACACTTTCTTCTAAAATTAATGGAAGAAGTAAGACAAGCAATTAGAGAAGATCGTTTATTAGATTATAGAAAAGACTTTTTTCAAAAGTATGGATATGAATTATAGAAAGAAATAATTGGGACATAATTTAAACAAATCTTAATATATATTATTATAAATTTTTATTTATTTTTAGAGGAAATTTGTATTATTTGTTGAATTTATATAACAGAGCGAATGACTATAGAGGAGGGAAGTACATATGCCAGCAGGAATTGCAAATTTAGTGTTGCCTATAGGTATGTTTGTAGTTTTTTATTTCTTATTAATAAGACCTCAGCAGAAAAAGGACAAAAAAATAAGAGAAATGAGAAACAATTTAAAGGTTGGAGATGAAGTAATTACTATCGGTGGAA
>JAEWHG010000163.1 GCA_023387935.1 Bacillota bacterium | reverse complement strand
ATTAAGAAGTTAACAAAATAAGAACCCACCCATCAAAGCAATCAAGACTCAAGATGGACTCCGGGAATCTTATTGTATTCACAATAAAATTTGTTTGCCTACGCTCGCAAACTTTATATCGCACTCAATTTGAAATCTTGTTTTAAATTTCAAGTGCTCAAAATAAAAAAAATAGTTAACTTTAAAAACTATTAAGGGGTGAAACTTTATGAAAACAATTACTAAAACAGTAGGAGTTAAGGGTATGACATGTGCATCTTGTTCAGCCGCTGTGGAGAGAAATTTATCAAAGGCTGAGGGTGTAAAAAAAGCAACTGTAAACCTAGCAACTGAAAAGCTTACTGTAGAATATGATGCAGAAAAGATAAGTATGGAAGATATGGCAAATAGGATAGATAAATTGGGTTATAAGTTAATTGTAGAGGATAACTTAAAAGAAATAACAATCCCTGTTGGGGGTATGACATGAGCGTCTTGTAGTAGTGCCGTGGAACGTGCACTTAAAAAATTAGAAGGAACAAAGGAAGTAAGTGTAAACCTTGCTACTGGAAAAGCAAATATAAAGTATGATCATAATATGATTAGAATATCTGATATTAAAGAAGTAATTAAAAAAGCAGGATACGAGCCTTTAGAAATAGAAGCAGAAAGTAGTGTTGATAAAGATAAAGAAGCTAAAGAAAATGAAATGAAGGCTCTTTGGAAAAGGTTTATTATAGCTGTTATATTTACTATTCCACTTTTCTATATCTCAATGGGGCATATGATGGGAGCACCACTGCCAATGTTTTTAGATCCTCATCATAATCCATTAAACTTTGCTCTAACTCAGCTATTTTTAACTATACCTGTTATGTTAGCTGGACATAAGTTTTACACTGTAGGATTTAAAACATTGTTTAAGGGTAGCCCTAATATGGATTCATTAATAGCGATAGGTACTAGTGCTGCTTTTGTTTACGGTATTTATGCTATTGTTGAAATAATGAATGGAAATCATGATATGGCTATGGAGCTATATTTTGAAACAGCAGGTGTTATTATTACTTTAATAATGTTAGGTAAGTATTTGGAGTCTGTATCTAAAGGTAAAACTTCCGAGGCAATTAAGGCATTAATGGGACTGCAGCCTAAGGAAGCTACTGTTATAAAAGATGGAAAAGAAGTTAAGATTCCTATAGATGAAGTAGCAGTAGGAGATGTTATAGTTGTAAAGCCTGGAGAAAAGATTCCAGTAGATGGTATAGTAAAACAAGGATATACTTCTGTTGATGAATCTATGTTAACTGGTGAAAGTATTCCAGTAGAAAAGAATAAAGGTGATAAGGTTACAGGTGGAAGTATTAATAAAAATGGATCCATTCATTTTGAAGCTACAAAAGTTGGTAAGGATACTGCTCTAGCACAAATAATTAAGTTAGTAGAAGATGCACAAGGATCTAAAGCTCCTATTGCTAAAATGGCTGATGTTATTTCAGGATATTTTGTTCCAATAGTTATCGGTATTGCTGCCGTTGCTGGGATCGTATGGTATGTTACAGGAAGTACTGCCACTTTTGCTTTAACTATATTTATATCTGTATTAGTTATTGCTTGTCCTTGTGCTTTAGGTCTTGCTACACCTACAGCCATTATGGTAGGTACAGGTAAGGGAGCAGAGTATGGTGTATTAATTAAAGGTGGAGAGGCCTTAGAAACTGCTCATAAGGTTAAGACTGTTGTATTTGATAAAACAGGTACTATTACAGAAGGTAAGCCAAAGGTAACGGATATAGTTGTGCAGCAAGGTATAAGTAAAGAAGAGCTATTGCTTCTTGCAGCTTCTGCAGAGAAGGGCTCAGAGCACCCGCTAGGAGAAGCTATTGTTAAGGCTGGGGAAGAAAAATATACAGATCTTAAAAAGATAGATAAATTTACTGCTATTCCAGGACACGGTATAGAAGTTACAATTGAAGATAAAAATATGTTACTTGGCAACAAAAAACTAATGGATGATAGGAAAATTAAAATTACTCTTCAAAATGAGTCAGATCAATTAGCTAATGAAGGTAAAACACCAATGTATATTTCTATAGATGGAAACTTAGCAGGAATTATTGCTGTTGCAGACGTTGTAAAAGAAAGCAGTAAAGATGCTATAGCTGCTCTTCATAAGCTTGGCATCGAAGTTGCTATGATAACTGGTGATAATAGAAGAACTGCTGAGGCTATAGCAAAACAGGTAGGAATCGATATAGTATTAGCAGAGGTATTGCCTGAAGATAAAGCTAATGAAGTTAAAAAATTACAGGCTAAAGGAAAGAAAGTTGCTATGGTTGGAGACGGTGTGAATGACGCTCCAGCACTTGCTCAAGCTGATATAGGAATGGCAATAGGTTCTGGTACAGATGTTGCTATGGAGTCTGCAGATATTGTATTAATGAGAAGTGATCTTATGGATGTTGTAACAGCTATTCAGTTAAGTAAGAAGACTATTACAAATATTAAACAAAACCTATTTTGGGCTTTTGGTTATAATACAGCAGGAATACCAATTGCAGCAGGAGTTTTATATGCATTAGGTGGACCACTATTAAATCCAATGATTGGAGCAGCTGCTATGGCACTTAGTTCAGTTTCAGTAGTTTCAAATGCTTTAAGATTAAGAGGTTTTAAGCCATCTCACCGATAGATAGAATCAAAATACGGCAATACAAATAAAAAATTAATATATATCTTATATGAAAAACAGGAGGAATATAAAATGAAAAAGAAAATTATGATTGAAGGAATGAGTTGTGGACACTGCACAGGAAGAGTTGAAAAAACATTAAAAGAGCAAGAAGCAGTAAAGGAAGTTACTGTAGATTTAGCAGGTAAACATGCTATAGTAGAGCTTTCTAAAGATCTATCTGATGAAACTATTAAAGAATTAATAGATGATGCAGGATATGATGTAATAAGTATTGAAAACCTATAAAAAAATAAAATCATTATAAAAAGTATATACTCTAAATAAATTCTTTAAAATATGCAGATAAGGAAGGTTTTGCATATAGAGAAATTATAAGGAGTATATACTTTCTTTAATATATTAGAGTTGTTTTTATAATTAAAAGGATATATAAAAACTTATAAATTTTTAATAAAAACACAGCCAACCATCTTACATTAAGTGGTTAGCTGTTTTTTTATTGTGAAGACAATAAGGTTTCCGAGACCCATCTTGAGTTTCGATTGCGTTGATGGGTGGTGTTCTTATTTATTTCTATTCCTATAGGCTTCTACATATTTTTGATGCTCACTAAATGTTTTACTAAACATATGTTTATCTTCATTCTCACTTAATACATAGTATAGATAGTCAGTATCTTCTGGGTAAAGCGCTGCTTCTATTGAAGCCTTGCCAGGGGATGCAATAGGCCCTGGAGGTAGACCGGGTACCTTATACGTATTAAAAGGATCAGCTCTGTCTAAATCAGATTGATATATATCGGATGTATGCTCTTTCCCTTTTCCAATTCCGTATATAACGGATGCATCAATTTGAAGCAGCATTCCTTTTTCTAATCGATTGTAGATAACACCACTAATAGTAGCTCTTTCTGCATCATTAATGGCTTCCCGCTCTATTAAAGAAGCTATAGTGAGTACTTGATGAATGGAAAGGTTTAACTCTTTTGCTCTAGCTTTATACTCATCTGTAAAAACACTCTCCATTGTTTCGGCTAAACTCTTAACTATGTCATCTACAGTTTGTCTTTCTGTAAAATGGTAGGTATCCGGGTATAAATAGCCTTCTAGATTAAAATAAAGATCTTTTGTATCAAAATCGTAATTTTTACTGTTGAAATATTCTTCTGTAGCCTTAATAAAGTCATCCTTAGTTCCAAGACCAAGCTCCTCTACCTTTTGAGCTATTTGATATAGAGTAAATCCCTCAGGTATAGTTAATACTACAGGTTTATCGGGAATACCCTTCTCTAATAGAGCAAATATATCTTCTAATGTTGCACCTGAAGGTATGGAGTATGTTCCAGGCTTAATTTTACGATCTACTTCCGCTTCTTTAGCTTTATATTTGAACCAGATTTTATTTTTTATAACGCCTTTACTATATAATTCATCGGACACATAGGTGAGGGAAGCACCCTTAGGCACTATTACTTCGACTACACTGGCATTAGCAGACGTAGATAAATATGTTGGTAAAAATATTGCAGATGCTCCTGCTATAATACCAACAAATATTAAGATATAAAGTATTTTTTTCATTTTATCCTCCGAGATTTTAAGTAAAAATTTGTTCATCTATTATTCTAACATTTTATTAAGGAAATTGCATTAACAATTAGAGGTGTATAGTACATATTTATAGTCTAAAAATATGACTAAGAAAGCAGTTATAAGGTGAATGCATAGGATTAGGAACTATGCTATACTAGATTTAGTTTAATATAAGGTAGATTTAAGAATAAGAAAATATGAATCAGAAAGAGGGACTTTTTATGATTAAAAAGGAAAGCATAGATGAGACAAATATAATTAGAGCAATAGCTTGTTTAGCAGTTATTATGATTCATATTACAGCAAGTCCTATAACTACCTTGGAAAAAGGCAGTATCCATAGTATGATTTTTATACTAATCAATCGGTCATTAAGATTTGCCACACCTACATTTATTTTCTTAAGTGGTCTAACTTTGTTTTATAGCTACGAGGACAGAATTTTTAAATATATTACATTTCTAAAAAAGAGATTTAGTGGTACTTTAATAGCATATGGAATATGGAGTATCGTATATTTTTTATTTTATTATGCATTAAGATATCCATTATCACCTAAAATGTTTATAAAAAATATGTTGCTTGCAAATATGAGCTATCATTTATATTTTGTATTGATAATCACTCAATTTTACATAATATTCCCTATGTTTTTAAGTGTATATAAAAGATTTAATTCACATATCATATTAATTTTATCATTAATAGGAAATCTTTTGTTTTTAAAATATGTATACATACCTTACTCAGATCGATTTTTCATGTCTTATATTTTCTTTTTTTCATATGGATGTTATGTTGCTAAACATATTATATTCTATAAAAAATTAGTTGAAAAATTAAAATGTTTATTTGCTATAGCTTTTTTTAGTACTGCTATATATGATAGCTATTTATTTTATCAGTATTATATTTGGAAAAAACCAATTAGTAATTTTTTAGTCAATATAATTTGGATTTTACTTACAGTATTTGCAATCTTCTTTTTAACTAATATTGGAATGATAATAAATAAAATAGAAGGTTATATTAATTCTATTTTAAATACAATTGCTGAAAGTTCATACTATATTTATCTTAGCCATCCCTTAGTGTTAAGCATCACCAACTATTTTCTAATTAAAATAGGTATATATTCTATAACAGGAAGAGCAATACTTAATGTAATTATTGTTTACGGTATCACTTTGAGTTTGAGTATTGGATATACAAAATTCAAAGCTAAGAGGAAGAAAAAAATTCCACTTCATAGTTATTAATAAAGAAAGGCTCAGTTCAGATGGAGTTGCAGCTCGCCTTGAGGGATAAGCCTTGTAGTTCCAAGAATCGGAGGGTTTTTGCTCTCTTAAAGCAGAGGAGTCTTAGAATTTGTAGTAATCGGATAAATTATGCATTTAAATGGAAATAATGGAAACAAGTATTTAAATTAATATAGGACAAGCAGAAAAGAGGACATTATATGATTAAAAATGAAAGAATAGATGAAACCAATATTATTAGAGGGATTGCTTGTTTGGCAGTAGTATTAGTTCATATTACTGCTAATCCTGCAAGTACACTTAATGCAGGTAGTATC
Source organism: Bacillota bacterium (assembly GCA_023387935.1). Classification (GTDB taxonomy): domain Bacteria; phylum Bacillota; class Clostridia; order Peptostreptococcales; family Natronincolaceae; genus Alkaliphilus_B. Next base: position 9,834 of record JAEWHG010000163.1, on the reverse strand, counting down.
AATAGCATTATATTTATATTATTGAATAGGGCTGCTAAATTTACAACGCCAACCTTCATTTTTCTTAGCGGATTAACACTGTTTTACAGTTATGAACGTAGGGATCTTATATATGGGAAATTTTTAAAAAAGAGATTCAGCGCTACATTAATACCATATTTAATTTGGAGTGTAGTATATCTTTTGTATTTTTATTTTCAAGGAATATATACCTTATCACCTAAATTTATTATGGAAAATATTCTACTTGGTAAAATGAGTTACCATTTATATTTTGTAGTAACAATTACACAGTTCTATGTATTATTTGGAGTTTTTTTATATTTTTACAGAAGGTATAATTCTAATATATTATTAGGAATTACGTTAGTATCTAATTTATTGTTTTTAAAATATGGAGCAGTATCCATGACTTATTCCGACAGATTTTTTATGAATTATATATTCTTTTTCTCTCTAGGATGTTATGCAGGTAAAAACCTATTAAAAGTTAAGAACTTTTCTTTCAAATTTAGATATCATATTATTTTGTGCTATATTATAGCGACTTTATATGAATGTTATTTATTCTATAAAGTTTATATTGTATACGCAGTAGTAGATGTTTTTATGGTTTTATTATCTTGGGTTATCTTTTCAACTATTTCAATCTTCCTCCTTATTTATATAGGAATTATTGTTTTAGATAAGAATGGAAAAATGAACAGTGTCTTAAAAACAATTAGTAAAAGTTCTTATTACGTTTATTTAAGTCATCCACTAATACTTAATATATCTGATAAGTGGTTATTGGAAAAGGGAGTATACTCTATAACAGGAAGAGCAATTCTCAATATATTTATTGTTTATAGTATTTCCTTAAGTTTAAGTATAGGTTATACAAAGCTAAAAAGTAATTTAAAAAATAGGTCGAACCTATTAAATAATAGGTCTCCTATGTAATGTTTTTAATATTTATAATAGATAGAATATGCTTGAAAAGGATAATGAATTAATATATAATTTGTTAGTCTGATAAAAAATGGAGGTGTGTGTCATTTTGACCGAAAAGATTAAAAGAAAGCCTTCAAGTAAAGTGGCCTTGTACTTTATTATTTATTTAGTAGCAATACAGTTTATAATTAATTCTTTTTCTCATGGAGAAGTAATATATAACTATAGACTAAATTATGATTTAGTTAAAGATAGACCAACCAATATAGAGGCAGTTTTAAGTGAAATAAAAAGGATAATAATCAGTGAAAATTTAGATGAGTACGTTATTATATTAGGAGACTCTGTATCATATAGCAGCCCGGGTCCAGCGAATACTTCTATAGGATATTATTTAAATGAAAAAACCCGAAATGAAGGTAAAGAGTTTAAGGTATTTAACCTAGCTATGCCTTCTATGCAGGTAGGCGATATTTATACTATATTATTAAAATTAGATCAATATGGCATTTCAAGAGATAATGTAATAATAAATGTGCTTTATGGAGGGTTTGTAGAAAGAAATCCTAATCCAGCCCCAGTATTTTGGCTAGATCGGCAACTAAAGGATATGGATCCCGATGCGTACAATTATGTTAATATTCAAGATGATATTGAGGGTAGTAAATCAAAGATTGTAGCGTTAACAGACAAAGTTAAATATGAGATTTATGAAAATATCCCTCTTTTTAAATACAAGGACTATTTAAAGGTATTTGCAAAGGAGCAACTACAAAAATTGAAGGGTCAGGTGGTACAGGCAAGCGAGCAGGTACAGCCATGGCATAAAAAAGCTTTTTTAAAAGAATTAATGAGAGAATATCAATATCAAGTTGGGCTTAATTCGACTCCGTTTGTAATGGACAGTACTAATCCACAAATATATTTTTTGGATAAAATTATAGAGATTCAAGAAGGCAAGAATACATTAGTTTATTTAGCACCTATTAATGAAGATCTTGTTGGAGAATATATGGATAAAGATAAATATTTTAATAATGTGGAAGCTATTGATAAATATTTTGAACAAAAATCAGTGGAGTATGTTAATTACTATTGGAAAATACCTTTTGATCTTTTTTCGGATCAGGTGCATTATACGGCTGAGGGTTATAAACATTTGTCGGATTTGCTTTGGGCGCATATAGAAATGTGGAATCTTCAGTAGATAGAAATTATTAGACGGAGGGACAATCTATGCTTTTTCATAGCTTCGAATTTATCTTTCTATTAATAATAACTTTGGCTTTATTTTATTTTTTCCCTAAAAAAAGGTTGTGGATGCTAGCTGTAGCTAACTTAGTATTTTATGGTGTATCTGGAGTGGGATATCTAGCAATATTTCTAAGTGTATCTTTAATTACTTATTTCTGCTCTCGTAAATTATCATCTCCTAATGGGAAAATATATTATTTGATTGCAATTATTATTAATTTAAGTAATTTAGTATTTTTTAAATATACAGGATTTATATTGAAAAATATTGAAATATTCTTCAATATTCATTTTCAATGGCAAGATGCTCTACTTGCAAAAATTATATTACCTGTAGGAATTTCTTTTTATACATTCCAGTTAATTGCATACATAGTGGATGTGTGGAGGAAAGATATTGAACCTTGCAAGTCTTTTGTAGAGTTCTGGGTGTTTATCGCATTCTTTGCTCAATTAATTGCAGGTCCAATTATGCGTGGGGAGGAGTTTCTGCCACAGGTTGAGAAATTAAATGAAATAAGATATAAAGAAGCAAATATTAAATATGGACTATATTATATAGCAATGGGTATGACTAAAAAATTAGTATTTGCAGATGTATTAGCACCAAGAGTACAATATTATTTTGGACAAGCTAGCCAGCTTGGCACATTAGATTCTTGGTTTGCAGCCTACCTTTTTGCATTCCAAATTTATTTTGACTTCTCTTCCTACAGTGAAATTGCTATAGGTATTGGACATTTATTTGGGTTGAAAATGGCGATTAATTTTAAGACTCCATATTTAAGCGGAAATGCATCTGAGTTTTGGAAGAGATGGCATATAACCTTATCATCGTGGATAAAAGATTATATTTATATCCCATTAGGTGGATCTAGAAAAGGATTCTTTATGCAATGTATATTTTTATTAACTGCTATGTCACTTTCAGGATTGTGGCATGGGGCTGCTTGGGGCTTCATAGTTTGGGGTGTTTATCATGGACTTTTAAGCGCAGCCCATAAGATATATAACCGTGTATTAAAAAATAAAGATTTAGCATTTACCAAAAGCAAAGTCTATAAATGGATTAGTGTATTTGTATTTTTTCAGTTAACTACTATAGGTTGGGTATTCTTTAGGGCAGAAACTTTACAAGATGCTATTCACATGATTTGGAGAATGGTGTCACTTACTGATATTAGGTTTAGCAGTAGATATATAATTTATTTCGGATTTATAGCTTTATTGTGGGTATTACATTTTATAGAATATGAGGTAAGAAAAAAAGCAAATAAGCTTTTAGATATATGGCGCGGTTATTGCCCAGATTATATTAGAGCGGCTGCTTATGTAATGATATTTATAATTTTAGTAATGTTTACGCAAACAGAGCAAAGCTCATTTATATATTTCCAGTTTTAATCAGATTAGTTTTAACGAATAAAACACCGATTGGTGTTTTTTCTTTGATGAAATATTGATAAGTTATATCAATTAATTGGATGAATGATTGACTAACCTTTTTTCGAAGAAAAAATCAGAATTTCAACAAATAGGACGTATTTCCCAGGAAATATTGCAGGATTTTACAAGTTAATGTAGAATTATTCCCTTAGATAAGAAAAAAAATTATTTAGAGGGAGGATTTGTATGTTTTCTTTGCTTACAGGAATGGCTCTTTTGGCAATATTCGTTATAATCGTATTTATATTAATTCTAGCTTTATATCAAAACTTACTTGAATGTATGAAGCCTAAAGCAAAACAAAGACCTGCTAGATCCAAGCCTATTTATATGTCTTCAAATGAATTTAAAGAAAATAAGTTAAGAATCGTTAAATAGTCCATATTCATATAATTTGAAGGGGCTATTTTTTATTGTAGTTCTTTGAGAAGGTTCACTTTAATTTTAAATTTTAGTAAACAAGAAATAATAGATACTTTTATTCGAACTATGTACAGGAATAGTGAATAACATAATAAATATAGGGAAAAATAGAAAGAAAATACCTTATAAGGTCGGTGAATATAAATGGAGGAAAAGTTACAATGTTACCTTTGCAATAATGAAGATAATAAAGGAATCATTTTACTTAATAAATACATATGTAGAGAGTGTGAATTAGAAATAACATATTTAGAATCGAATGATCTTAAGTATAAGCATATGAAGGAAAAAATTAAAGATATATGGGAAGATGGTTTAACAAAAAATATTTTAGCTATGGAATAAAATAAGAGCCCCACCTATCAGCGCAATCAAGACTTAAGATGGGTCCCGGGAACCTTGTTGTATTCACAATAATAATGGGATTTCCTACTAGGAAATCCCATTATTCAATATAAACTAAATATCAAAGATTTTTTAACACCTAAAATTTTTATAAAACAATAAAAGTAGATGCAATATGGTGTTAATTAAACCATATTGTAGCTCTAAAAGCTCTTGATTCCTTTTTTCATATTATCTAAGGATATTTTACCTCGTTCACTTCTTACTTGTTCAATAGAGACGGAAAGCATTTGTGAGATTTCTATATCTGACTTTGTACTTCCATAAGCCATTATAAATTCCTTTAAATTAGTAATTTTATTCTGTCTCATTAATAAACACCATCCTATTTTATGAACTTTTAATATTTGAATGAAAGCAAAACAACCTTATATATTTACAGACATAGTCTGTAATAATAGTATTTCTAAAAAACAAAGGTTTTATGCATGTAGAGGAAAAAAATTATTTTTATAGAATAATAATAATAAGAACCCCATCTATCAGCGCAATCGAGACTCAAGATGAGTCTCGACAACCTTGTTGTATTCACAATAAAGCTTTAAATTAAGAATAGCTTATAGTATTAGAAAGAAGGGTGATAAAATGGACAGTTTACCTATTATAGACAGGCTATTAAAGCTGAATAATGATGAAATAACATCTTTTCATGTTCCAGGACATAAAAATGGAAAGATATATAATAGATTTCAACATAAAAATTTTAAAGATATAATCTATAATTTAGATACGACAGAGATTCCAGGGACTGATAACTTACATAATCCTAGAGATATAATTAAAGAGAGTCAGGATAGAGCCAGCAGAATTTTTAAAAGTGAAGAGACATTTTTTTTAGTAAATGGTAGTACATCTGGAATCTATAGTATGATAATGGCTACTACGTCTCCTGGAGATAAAGTATTGATAGATAGAAACTGCCACCAATCAGTGATAAATGCCATTATATTAGGTGATTTAGTACCAATATATATTTATCCTAATATAGACGAAAGTCAGGGTATTTCAATGGGCGTTTTATCAGAGGATGTTGAAAAAAAACTAGTAGAGCATAATGATATTAAAGCTGTGGTTCTTACTTATCCAACTTATTATGGCATTGCATGTGATTTAAAAAAAATAGGGGAAATAGTTCACAAGTATGATAAAATACTATTAATAGATGAAGCCCACGGGGCACATTTTGGATTAAATAAAAATCTACCTCTGACCGCTTTAAGCTGTGGCGCGGATGGAGTGGTTCAGAGTACTCATAAAACCCTACCTTCTTTTACACAAAGTTCTATGCTTCATATTCAAGGAAGTAAAATAGACAGGGAAAAGCTAAGACTTATGCTTAGAATTCATCAAAGTAGTAGTCCATCTTATTTATTATTATCCTCGTTGGACTTTGCAGTTATGATTTATGAAACTGAGGGTGAAGCTTTAATGAAGGATCTACTGGAAAATATTCGTAATTTTAGAGAAGAAGTTAAAAAAATAAATAAAATAGATATTATGGGAGAAGAAGTGGTAGGAAAAAATGGAGTTTACTCTATAGATCCTACTCGGCTATGGATAAAGATAAATGGCATGCCGGGATATGAGCTTGAATCAAAACTTAGAGATAAGTTTAATATACAGATGGAGCTTTCAAATAGCTATGGTGTATTGGCAGTAACATCAATTGCTAACGATGAAAGGGATTTCATCAAATTACTAAGTGCACTGGACAGTATTAGTAAGGAAGAAGTTTTAAAGGATAAAGAGCTAAAGACTGCTAAATATGAAGTTCCTAAGCAGATTGTTACTCCACGACAAGCCTTTTATATGACGAAGAAAAAAGTTTTACTTAAGGAAAGTATGGGACAAGTTAGTGGGGAATATATAATACCATATCCACCAGGCATACCACTAATTATTCCTGGTGAAAGAATTACTAGTGAGGTTATAGAATACATTATTTCAATGATTGATGATGGTAAAGAGATTTTAGGTATAAAAGATGCTAGCTATAAGTGGATTGATGTATTAAAATAGATTAAAATATGAGTCAGGTAAAATTTGGTTTAACATATATCTTTAGAACATTTAACACTTGAATGAATAAATGAAATAATATACGAGGTGACTTTATGCATAAAGGATTATTTATTACGATAGAAGGACCGGATGGTGCAGGAAAATCTACGCAAATTCCTTTTATAAAGGGATTTTTAGAAGAAAAAGGGTATAAAGTAGTATTAACAAGGGAACCTGGCGGAACAGTAATAGGAGAGAAAATTAGAGAGATAATTTTGGATAAAAACCATAAAGAAATGTCAGATGGTACTGAGGCTTTATTATATGCAGCTTCTAGAGCACAACATGTGGCGGAGTTAATTATTCCAGCACTGAATGAGGGAAAAATTGTACTATGTGACAGATTTGTGGACTCAAGCATTGTTTATCAAGGTAAAGGTAGAGAACTAGGCATAGAAGCTGTTAGTGATATTAATAGTTTTGCAACTATGGGATTAAAGCCAGACCTTACTATTTTCTTGGATATAGATCCTGAAATAGGGCTAAAGCGAGTTAAAGCCACCAAAGAGGTAGATCGATTAGAGCAAGAAAAACTAGATTTTCATAAAAAAGTTTATGAAGGGTACAGGGAGTTAATTAATATGTATCCAGATCGTATTAAGGTTATTTCAGCTAGCCGACCTGTTGAAGAAGTAAGTAAAGATATAGAAGATAAATTAAAAAAAATATTAAAGGAGGAATAGTTTTATGAAATTAATTATTGCTATTGTTAATGATGAGGATGTACACAGCCTTATAGATGATTTAACTAAATCAAAATTTATGGTAACGAAGCTGGCAACTACAGGTGGTTTCTTAAAAGCGGGAAATACTACATTATTAATTGGTGTAGAAGATGAACAAGTGGATAAAGTTACAGGAATTATTAAAGATAATTGTGAAACGAGAAAACAAACCATTACTTCTCCAGGGCCAATATCTGGGGCAGCAGGGGTATATATTCCGTACCCGATAGAAATTAGAGTTGGTGGAGCCACAGTGTTTGTTGTAGATATAGAAAAACATTTAAAGCTGTAATAGAAGGTGGGGACAGAAATGGGCTTTGACTTTATTCTAGGACAAGAGAAAGCTATAGATACTTTGCAAAAATCCATAGAGCGTAATCAATTAGCCCATGCTTATTTATTTGAAGGAGCAAAAGGAATAGGTAAGAAGACTATAGCTCTTGAACTAGCAGCTGCTATACTTTGCAATAGCAATAACAGTAGACCGTGTGGCAGGTGTAATAGCTGCATAAAGGTAAATAGCGGTAATCATCCAGAGGTTAAAATAATAAAAGAAGAAAGCGTTATAAAGGTTGATGAAATAAGGGAACTTATAAAAGATATACAACTAAAGCCCTATGAAGGCACTAAAAAGGTTTATATCATATGTGATGCAGATAAAATGAATTCACAGGGCCAGAATGCCCTTTTAAAAACATTAGAGGAGCCTCCTAATTATGCTACTTTAATATTATTAACATCAAAAGGAAATAGTCTGCTACCTACCATTGTTTCTAGATGCCAGGCTATAAAGCTAAATCCTACAAGCTTAACTAATATAAAAGAATATTTAATGAATAATAAATCTATTGATAATGATAGAGCCCAAGTTCTAGCTGCATTTTCAGGCGGAATTATAGGTAGAGCTCTTGAACTACTAGATAGCCCAGACTTTTATGAAAGAAGAGAAGGGGTTATTAACTTATGTAGTGATTTAATGAGCCTAAATCTAATTAAAGTTTTAGATAAAATTACATTTTTTGAGGAGCAAAAATCCAATATTGAAGAGGTCCTTGATTTAATGATAAGTTGGTATAGGGATATATTCGTATATAAAGAGACAAAAAACATAGAGCTTGTAATTAACGTTGATAAAATAGAACAAATGAATCTAAACGTAAGAGGAATAAATTTAGGTAAATTAAGAGAAGTTATCTTTATTATAGAAAATGCAAAAAATAATTTAAAAAGCAATGTTCAATTTCATTTGAATATAGAAGTAATGCTTTTAAATATTCAGGAGGTTTTATCTAAATGATAACGGTGGTAGGTGTAAGATTTAAAAAAGCAGGAAAGATATATTATTTTGATCCTAGTGATATAGAAATAAATAAAAATGATTTTGTTATTGTGGAAACTGCCAGAGGGATAGAGTTTGGGCAGGTTGTAGTAGGACCAAAGCAGGTTTTAGAAGAAGATATTGTTAGCCCTTTAAAATCCGTTATCCGTATTGCAACAGAAGAAGATAAAAATCAACACGAAGAAAATATAGTAAGGGAAAAGGAAGCTTTAGATGTCTGTATGGAAAAAATCGCAAAGCATGAGCTAGATATGAATCTAGTCGATGTGGAGTACACCTTTGATAATAATAAGGTTATATTTTATTTTACTGCAGATGGTAGGGTTGATTTTAGGGATCTAGTAAAGGATTTAGCCGCTGTTTTCAAAACAAGGATAGAGCTAAGACAAATAGGTGTTAGAGATGAGGCTAAAATGCTGGGAGGAATCGGTCCGTGTGGTAGATCTCTTTGTTGTTCAACTTGGCTCGGTGATTTTGAACCCGTTTCTATTAAAATGGCAAAGGATCAAAACCTTTCCTTAAATCCAGCTAAGATTTCAGGTATCTGTGGCCGATTATTTTGCTGTTTAAAATATGAGCATGATGTATATGCCCAAATACTACAAAAATTACCAGGAGTTGGTGCTATCGTTTTAACTCCAGATGGAGAGGGTGTTGTAGTAGAATCTAATGTATTACTGGAGTTTGTAAAGGTTAAATTCAATAATCCAAAGGATAATAATGGAGATGTTAGAATATATTTTCTACACGATGTCACTAAAGTTAAAGATGTTGAACAAGAAGAACTAGACATTCCAGAGGATTTAGTATCAGAGTTAAAAAAATTAGATGAAAAATAATATTTTAAGTATGTAATCATAATAAAAGGAAAAACTTATATAGAGTGATTGAACATGGTATCATAGGAGGTGTTAAAATGGCGTATGTAATTACAGATGAATGTATTAGCTGTGGCGCTTGCGAACCAGAATGTCCAGTAGATGCGATTACAGCTGGAGCTGATAAGTATGTTATAGATGCTGAAACATGTATCGAATGTGGAGCCTGTGCAAATGTATGTCCAGTAGATGCTCCTAAGCCACAATAATCGACCCTTAGTTTAGGGTCTTTTTTTTATACATTTTAATATAACATACTAAATATTCATAATATGCAGATTTATAATGCATTTTCGTGAAATTTATAAAAATAGTAGAACATATTTGTCTATTTATATTGCAAATTTAATAATTATTACCTATTATAGTA
>JAEWHG010000127.1 GCA_023387935.1 Bacillota bacterium | reverse complement strand
TCATATTTAAAAAGTAGAGACTCTCTCTTAGAAGAAGATCCCTACTTTTCATCAATTATAAATACAGCAAAAGAATTTGACCTAAATCCTCTCGTATTATTTGCTATTGCTGGGCATGAACAAGGTTTTGTACCAAAGTCTAATCCTTTGTCTAGTAAAATTATTAATAATCCCTTTAACGTATTTGTTAGCTGGGAAGATTATAATACGGATATTGTTGATTCATCACAAATCGCCGCCCGAACTGTAATTAATCTAAGCAAGGATCGACCTGATGAAATAGATCCTTTCCAATGGATCAACAGAAAATACGCAGAGGATGAAAACTGGTGGAAAGGAGTTCGTTCAATATTTGAACGTTTAGAAAGAGAAGTGAAGGAGTTCTCTCCTCAGGAAATCTAAGGCATTGGTTGTTATTAAATGACGAATCCTATTTCTATTGCCATTTAACTTTACTTTTTTAACCTTTGTAACCCCATTGATACAAAGCCCAATATAGATCAGTCCTACTGGCTTATCTTCACTTCCTCCTCCAGGTCCTGCTAAACCTGTAACAGATAAACCAATATTAGTATTTGCAGCTCTGTATATTCCTTCTGCCATTTCCTTTGCTACCTCTTCACTAACAGCACCATATTCTTCTAATGTGTCTGGTTTTACACCTAAAAGCTTTATCTTAGATTGGTTGCTATATGTAATAGCACCTTCCATAAAAACAGAAGATATTCCAGGATAATTAATTAGCCTTCCTGATAAAAGTCCTCCTGTACAAGACTCTGCAGTGGCGATAGTTAATTTTTTTTGAAGTAGAAGCTCTGAAACAACCTCTTCTAATGTAGCATCTCCTTCACCGTATATATTAAGTCCTAGTCTTTCTCTTATTTGCTTTTCAACTGGAACAATCAGCTTTTCTGCTTCTTCCTGTGTAACTGCACTTGCTGCTATTCTAAGAGTTAAAGCATGAGCCTTTGCATATGGCGCTACTGTTGGATTCGTCTGTTTCTCTACAATATCCATTATGATCTCTTCCATATCCCCTTCACCGATACCGCAAATATTAAGGACTTTAAAAGCAAAAACCTTATCTTGATATTTTCTTAGATAAGGCACAACCTGAGTTTCTAATAAAGGAATCATTTCTCTAGGTGGTCCTGGTAGTAAAATAAGCTTTTTATTATTATTCTCAACAATACACGCCGGTGCCGTACCATTCGGATTTGGTAAAATAATGGCTCCCTCTGGAAAATAACCTTGTTTTCTATTGCCCTCATTTACAGGTAAATCTCTTTTTCTGAAATACTCTTCAATTCCTTTTAAAGACTCCTCATGGGGAACTAATTCCCTATTTAAAAACTGAGCTGCTGCTTCCTTAGTCATATCATCCTTAGTAGGTCCAAGACCACCAGTGGTAATTACTAAATCTGATCTTTTAAATGCCATTTCAAATGCTTCACATACCCTTACCATATTGTCGCCCACTACAGACTGATGGTATACATCGATCCCTAAATCAGCTAATTTCTTTGCAATATATTGTGCATTCGTATTAATGATCTCTCCTAATAAAAGCTCTGTACCAACTGAAATAATTTCTGCTTTCAAATTTATCACCATCTCTCATTAATTTTCCTCTTTAAGTAAATCCTTTTAAAAGTATACTTCTTTCTTATTAAGAAGAATATCTTCTATATTACTATAAAAATTCCTTTATTACATACTAAAAAAATTTATATTTTGGCTCGAGATCTATACCACCCATTCACTGAAGCTATCTCTAGAATAAAAACCCCACCCATCAGCGCAATAAAAGATCCCCCCTAATTTATAGGAAGGACCTTAATATTACCATCAATTTTTAACTTAGTTTAAAAACTATTTGTGCTTTGGAATACAAATTACCTGACCTATTTGTAGATTATTAGGATCTACTCCTGGGTTTGCTGCTTGAATTGCCTCTACTGTCGTATTAAATCTTCTTGCTAGTAAAAAGAATGTATCTCCCGATCTAATAGTGTATGATGTTGTTCCTGCTGGGCATTCGCATGGTGGTGTAGTTCCTGTTGGAATACAAATGACCTGACCGATTTGTAAATTATTAGGATCTACCCCTGGATTTGCTGCTTGAATTGCTTCTACTGTCGTATTAAATCTCTGTGCTAATAAAAAGAATGTATCCCCTGATCTAATAGTGTATGGTGTTGATCCTGTTGGGCATCCGCTTGGTGGTGGTGTTCCTGTTGGAATACAAATCACTTGGCCTATTTGTAGATTATTAGGATCTACTCCTGGATTTGCTGCTTGAATTGCTTCTACCGTCGTATTAAATCTCTGTGCTAATGAGAAGAATGTATCGCCCGATCTGATTGTATAAGGTCTTGTTCCTGTCGGACATTCGGTTGGTGGTGTATACATTGGTACACAAATTTGCTGACCTACCATTAGATTATCAGGATCTACATTTGGATTAGCTGCAATAAGTGCGTCTACACTAATATTAAATCTTCTAGCTATTGAAAAGAAAGTATCTCCTGCTCTAACAATATATGGTGTTGTTCCTACTGGACAAGGTCGTGGTGGTGGTGGCGGCGGAGTAGAACCTGGTATACAAATTACTTGACCAATGTATAAAGCATCAGGATTAACATTTGGATTAGCATTAAGTAATGCATCTAAACTAATATTATATCTTCTAGCTATTGAGTAGAAAGTATCTCCTGCCTTAACAGTATAATATGTTCCGCCTGGGCATGGTGGATATGGCATAGGTATACAAATGATTTGACCTACACATAACGCGTTAGGATTTACATTTGGATTAGCTGCAATAAGTGCCGCTACAGTAGTATTGTATCTCATAGCTATACTATAGAATGTATCTCCTGCTTTTACCATATACGGCATAGTTCCCATAGGGCATGTGGTTGGTTTATGACTATTATAATACATTGATTAACCTCCTTATTAAATTAGTATTAATTGTATATACTCTAATAACGCATTAGTACATTTACTACAGTATATTCTAGAGGTTAAAATTGGTTCGGAAAATCTGCTTGCATTTTTATATTTGCCAAAAAAAAATCAAAACCCATCGTGATGATGGGTCTATTTTAATCCTATTCATATAAAAACTTTTCAAATTCCTTAGCTGATACTGGTTTACTATAGTAATACCCTTGTACCTTATCACAATTACTGTTTTTTAGAAATTCTAACTGCTCTTTAGTTTCCACACCTTCTGCAGTTACACTTAAATTTAATTGGTTGGCCAATACAATTATAGTTTTAGCAATCATCCTTTTTTTAGAATCATCTTCAGTTTCACTAATGAATGATTTATCAATCTTAAGTCCATCTACTTCCATATCTTTTAAATATTTAAAGCTAGAATAGCCTGTACCAAAATCATCTATAGAAATGCTTAATCCTATTTCCTTTAAATACATAATTATATCTATGGTATAGTTGATATCCTGGATAGCTGTTGTTTCAGTAATTTCAAGCCCTAGATAATTAGGATCAAGGTCTGTTTCCTTTAATACTTTTACAATTTTTAGAAAAAAGTCTCTTTGTTGGAACTGCCTTGCAGAAATATTTACATAAACTCTTTTTGGCTCATAGCCTTTATCTATCCATTCTTTATTCTGCTTACAAACACTACTCAATATCCAGTCACCTATAGGAATTATTAAACCGCTTTCTTCAGCTAATGGAATAAATTTGTCCGGCGGAATAAATCCTTGTCCAGGTTCTTCCCATCTAATTAATGCTTCCATACCTACAACACTGTCACTTGCCAAATCTATTATAGGTTGGTAAAACATAACGAGCTCGTTATTCTCCAAAGCTTGTCTTAATTTATTTATAATAATGTAGTTCTCTATCTGTTTTTCACTTAATGTCTTATTATAAATATAATAGCTATTTCCTCCAGTTTCTTTGGCTACATACATAGCTATATCAGAGCTCTTTATCAAATCATCTGAGTCTTTTCCACAATCTGGATAAATGCTGATACCGATACTTGTAGTTAAAAATAATTGGTACTCAGATATTTGAAAGGGCTTACTAAATTCTTTTATAACCTTATTTGCCATTTCAATTGGGTCTTTTTCATTTTCAATATCTTTTATTAAAATAATAAATTCGTCCCCACCAATACGGGCAAAAAAATCATTTTTTCCTACTAAAGCTCCTATTCTTTCGCCTATACTCTGTAAAACTTTATCACCCATATTATGTCCTAAGGTATCGTTGATCTGTTTAAATCTATCTAAATCAAAATTCAGAATTGCAAATTTGCTATTATTCTTAGAAGCATCATCAATATATTTATTTAAGGTTTCTATTAAAAAAAGTCTGTTGGGCAGTAATGTTACATAGTCATAGTAAGCCAGCTTATGTATTTTTTCCTGTTGTAATAATAATTCATTGTTTGCTGTTTCTAATTCCATGGTTCTTTTAAATACTTTCTGCTTTAATTCTTTATTCCACATTATAAAAAGAACAAAAACCCCTATTATAGTTCCAAGTACGATTAAGATTTCTTTGAAATATATTTCTAATAGACTTCCTCCGCTAACAATTTCTTGACCAAACCATTTCGAATATACTTTATCATATACACCATTTTTCTTTATACTTTCTATGCCATCATTAAGCAAATTTGCTAGTTCTTCATTTCCTCTATACGTTGCAGCACCATATTCAGAAGTGTTAATTTCAGTTCCTACCAGTTTTACTAAGGATGACTTTTTATGTTTTTGCAAATAAAATAATCCTGTTAATTTATTTCCGATATAAACATCCGCACTTTTATTTAATAAAGCTTCAATTGCTTCTTCTTGATCCTTTTTAGGAACCATGATTACACCTGGAATATTTCTTAATACATCATGATTTATATCCCCCTCTTGTATAGCAACCCTCAATCCAGTTAAATCATCCATCTCTGAAATAATGCTCGTTTCCTTCAGTACAAAAATAGCTTGAGAATTAGTTACAGTAGGGGAAGTAAATAAAAACTTACTTTCTCTTTCTTTTGTCTTTGATATACCTTGTATGGCATCTACTTCTTTTTTTTCTAGAGCTTGTATCGCATTGCTCCATTCCATAGGTATCAATTCTATATCTACACCTAACTCTATTGATAATGCGCTCATTATATCTACATTAAATCCCTTATAATTTCCCATGGAATCAATATATTCATAAGGAGGATGATTTTCATCTCCTGCAATTCGTATTGTTATTCGATCTTCTCTATATGCTTTCTTAGGCGTACCTTTTGAAAAGGATGCAATTATGGATGTACCTGCAATAAAAATTATAGTAAATAAAATCAAGAACTTCTTTTTCAAAAACTACCCCCCCTTTTTTTATAAACGATTTTATTTCTATAAGCTAATTCAACAAATTGTTACAAAATCCTTCAAATAATTGTCGGTTATTATTTTTTTACATTTAAAGTACTATAATGTTTTAAATTTATTACCCATCCTCTCTCTTATGATATATAATAATATCAACATAGCGATACATATTAAGACCAATTTAAGAGAAAGTAGGTTTTCTTGTGTTAAGAAGGATTCAATATAATTCACCAGTAATATTAACGTTTACATTATTATCCTTTATATCCATCCTTTTAGGTCAACTAACAAATAATTATTCCACATATTTACTCTTTTCTGTATATAGAGGATCATTAACTGATATATTTTTTTACTTTAGGCTTGTAGGTCACGTTCTAGGTCACGCAGATTTACAGCACTTTTTAGGAAACTTTCTTCTTATATTATTGATAGGGCCTATTTTAGAAGAAAAGTATGGTTCTCGAGCTATATTTCGCATGATATTTATTACTGCTATTGTTACAGGCTTATTAAATATCTTATTATTTGATACTGCATTATTAGGTGCAAGTGGCGTTGCATTTATGCTTATTTTACTTAGCTCATTTGTTAATACTAGAGAAGGAAAAATTCCTTTAACCCTTATCCTAATCATTTTTCTGTTCGTTGGTAGAGAAATAATAGGTATTGTTTTTGCAAAGGACAATATTTCACAGCTTACTCATATAGTTGGTGGCTTGTGCGGTGGTATTTTCGGATTCTATGCTAAAAAAAAAGCTACCTAAAAGGGTAGCTTTTTTAAAAAATTCATCTTATTAAATTATTCTATCATTTTACCAATTTCTTTTCCAAATTCATAACAGGCTTTAATATCTTCTTCTGTAGGTACAAATTTAACTTGTATTCCTTCTTTAACAATGTCAATCTTCGCATCCTTCATTCTCTTCTCTATGTTAGCAACTGCTCCCTTACCCCATCCATAAGAGCCAAAGGAAGCTCCGATTTTCTTTGGAAATCTTAAACCTATTAATTCTTCTAATAAATAAGCTACATCTGGAATCATAGTATTATTTATTGTGGAAGAAGCGACCAATACTGCTTTTGCATCTAGTATGTCCGTCATTATATCGTTTACATCACTCTTAGATATTCTATATATTTTAGTTTCTACTCCCTCACTGGATAGCCCTTCAAGAATAGCTCTTGCCATTCTCTCTGTACTATTCCACATTGTGTCATAAGCAATTACAGCTTTTCTTGTAGTTTCTCCCTTGCCCCACTGCATATATTTTTCTATAATTTTTTCTGGTGAGCTTCTCCATATAACACCATGACTTGGCGCAATCATATCTATTTTTAATCCCATTTTTACAATTTCTTCTATCTTTCTAACTACTAGTCCACTAAATGGAGTCAATATATTAGCATAATAGCGTTTTGCTTCTTCCATTACGATGCACATATCATTTTCATCATCAAATATCTTAGAAGAAGCTAAATGTTGACCAAA
>JAEWHG010000124.1 GCA_023387935.1 Bacillota bacterium | reverse complement strand
ACTTGTCCGTAAGGCATCTTCTTTAAATTCAATATTATTTTTTGAAATTTTTAATTTCCTATAACTTTCTGCTTCTGTAGCCAGCCTAACTTGCTTTGATTTAAATAACATACTATTCCTCCTTCTATATATAAGGTATGATAAGTCAAAACTTTGACACATGTCACACTCTTATATATAGTATAAGTTAATTACAAGCAAAATCAATGTTACTTATTGAACATTGACAGAAAGGATGTTTTGTCATGTACCTTGGAAATAACCCTACTGCATTAAGATCACAAAGATGGATTATGGATTCTTTTTTAGAGTTATTAGAGACTAAATCATATGAAAAAATTACAGTTAAAGAAATTACTGAGAAGAGCGATCTTGCCAGACAAACATTCTATCAGCTGTTTAATTCGAAATTAGAGATTTTAGAATATTTTTTAGATCTTCAGTTCAATGAATACTTAATAGAAGTAGATACATTACAAATTATTGACTTTACATCACTTGCAAGATTATACTTTCACTTTTTTACAAAAAACAAGGATTTCATCAACCACTTAATCAATAATAACTTAACTGGTTTATTAAATGCAAAGTTTACTGAATATTTACCTCAAATCTTAACTCATGTAAGTAATGAAATAATTCCAAATCATGCCTATGTTTACGAATTTCTTTCTTCAGGTCTTGTGGGGGTTTTAGTATATTGGTTTCGACAGGATTTAGACGTATCTATTGACGATCTCGTGAAGACATTAAATAGCCTTATACATACATCGAACACAATCTAAAAAACCAATAATATTTATTATCGGAGCTAAAAAACGATATAAGTAATACAATTATTTATAAAATATTTTATAAATTGCTGTAACAAATCTAGATTAAATAACACTAATAATATGAAAGGAGGATTTTATGCTTGAATTTAAAAATATATATGAAATGTATAATCAAGATGTTTTCAAATATCTTATAAGTCTTACGCATAATCCTACCCTTTCAGAAGATTTGGTTTCTGATACTTTCTTAAGTGCAATAAAATCTCTGCCAAATTTTAAGGGAAACTCTGATATAAAAACTTGGCTGTTCTCGATTGCACGATACAAGTGGTTTGAGTATCTTAGGAAGAAAAAAGATATAGTAAGTTTTAATGATTTGGCTGACCATTATATATTAGATGAAACAGACTTAGGAAAATCATTATTAAGAAATGAACTTACAAATAAAATACTCTATCTTTTAGACCAAGAACCTACTAAAGTTAAGGATGTTATACTTATGAGAATAGAAGGATATTCCTTTTATGAAATATCAATAAAACTTAATATATCGGAAAGCTCTGCAAGGGTAATTGACTTTCGTGGAAAGAAAACGATTAGAGAAATTCTTGAAAAGGAGGATTTAACTTATGAATAAAATTTCTTGTGATGTGTGTTTGGATTTAGTCCCTCTAGTTCAGGATAATGTTGCCAGTGAAGATAGTCGTATTTTGGTTATGGAACATTTGAAAATTTGTCCGTCATGTAATTCTATATTTAATGATATAGATCTCAAAGAACCTGAAATGGACAATAATCGTGTTGTATCAAAAATAAAAAAACAGCTTTACTTAGCTTCAATAATAACTATTGTCCTAGGAGCTATGATAGGTATAGGACTGACAGATAGTATGGGAGTATTTTATAATGTTTTAATAATCCCAACTATAGGTGCAATAGGATATTTTGTACTTAGTAAGAAATCATATTATGTACCCCTTACACTTTTTGTATTGGTGTACTTGGTAGAATTTATAAGATATACTTTTGAAGGTAGCTTTTACCATACTACATTTAGTTCAGCCATTATTGCACCAGGATTATGGGCTCTAATATATGCAGGCCTTTGTAGTTTAGGAATTATTATAGGATTTTTATTAAAAATAGCATTTAGAAAAGAGGGAAATTATGAAAAAGAAAACTAAAATTATGGCGGGAATAGTTGCGTTTATACTAATAGGTGGAATACTTTGGTTTGCAAATGGACTTGTAGGAAATCCTATTTCTAAAATGTTGGCAAACAAAAGTGCAGAAAAATACGTTAAAGAAACATATAAAGATATGGATCTAGAGATATCAAAGGCAAATTATAATTTTAAAAATGGAAGATATTATGTATATGTAAAATCACCTACAAGTATAGATACACATTTTTCATTAGACATCTCTCCTACTGGTAAGATAGTCGATGATTATTATGAAAATAATGTACTTGGAAAATTCAATACATGGAATAGAATTAATTCTGAATACAGATCAATTGTGGAAGATGTATTTGATTCTAATGATTTTCCATATGAGTCTGACATTAGTTTTGGAGAGATTATAGATAAACGTTCCACAGAACCGACTACAGATAATAGACCTTTTGTCCCTAATTACGGATTGGATTTTAATACTTTAGAGATTGATAAAATATATGATATAAAGGAGCTTGGAAAATCTGCAGGACATATAGTTTTATATATTGATGATAATCAAGTTAGCTCAGAAAGAGCAAGTGAAATATTACTAGATATTAAGGATATATTGGATAAGGCTGATGTTCCTTTTTATACAATAGACTTTACTTTAAGTGAAAAGCGTACCGGTAATGCTGATATTGATAGAGATAGAAAGACATTTGCTGTTAGTGAATTCCTATATAGTGATATATATGAAAAAGATTTGCAAATTAGATTAGAAAAATCAGCAAAACTATTACAAGATTATTATGACCAAGAAGATGCAAAACGGTAGTCGACTACCTTGACAAAAATGAAGTAGAAGTACGTTTTGAGTGGATAGATTTGTGGAAGGTCTTTACTCCAAGGGCAAATAATGTTGGTACACAATTAAATGATGATAATTTAAATACTTTTGTTGGAGCACCAGGTACAATTTGTACAGAGTCCTATATTGTAATTGGGGCAGAGCTAGGGTTGGATGAAATTTCAACTAATAATCTTTCAAAGTATCTAACTGCAAGATTTGCAAGAAATTTTCATAGTTTAGCAAAGGCAAGCCAAGATGCTACAGCTAAAACTTATAGGTTCACACCTTTACAAGATTTTACCGATGACTCAGATATTGATTGGTCTGTTTTAGTTCAGGAAGTGGACAAACAGCTATATAAAAAATACGGATTGACCGAAGATGAAATTAACCATATTCTCTTCTATTCTAGCCACTTCCTTCCTTTTCTATATTTTATAGCATTCGGAAAACCGTGTCTACAATATTATACTAACACCATCCCAGGTGGGCATAGGGAAGAAAATGAGAGTATTAACTTCACAGCTTCAAGAGTGATATCAATAGTTTAAGCCATTAAGTGTGTAGATGACATTCAGTGGTTTTTTGTTAGTAGGAACACATCCATATTTTTCTCTAAAGTATTGACATAGATCCAAGTGGTCGGTAAGAATTAAAGATGAAGTGGCGGGTTTATTCTTTCAAATTAGATGTTAAAATATAATTAAGGATTTTCTAAGGAGTGCTCTTTATGAGGTTTGATATTGATAAAGAATTAAATGTAAGCATATATTACCAGCTCTATAATCAAATAAGAAATAAAATTTTTTCTGGGGAGATTTTAAACGATGATCAATTATCTTCTGAGAGAAAACTTGCTGAGCAATTATCTGTAAATCGAAGTACCATAGTAAGTGCTTATGATTTATTGAAGTCTGATGGATTGATTAAAACAATTAAAGGCAAGGGAACTTTTGTAACATTTAATGTAGAAGGCGAGACACAAAGTGACTCTACAATAACATATTATGATTGGGAGACATGTTTTGAAGAAAATATGAAGACTAGATACGATGAAATTATTCGCCTTATTATGGATGGTAGTAATCGAAGTGGGAAGTGTTTTTTAGCAGGTGGTTTACCTTCTCCTTCTTTAATACCAGCGAATGAATTACAGTATATTTTTCAGCAGTTAGCCATGAATAAAAGAATAGATCCTTTATCTCATTGTCCTGTTCAAGGTACTCATGAATTAAGAGTTCAAATAAAACAACTAATGTTAAAAAGAGGTGTAACTGCTAACATAAACGAACAACTGATTACATCTGGATCTCAACAAGCTTTAGATTTAGTTATTCGCTCGTTTATAAAAGAAGGAAATGTTGTGATTGTGGAGGAACCAACCTTTTTTGGTGCCCTACAACTATTTCAACATGTAGGAGCAAAGGTGATAACAGTTCCTATGGATAGATATGGTATTAAGGCAGATGTACTTGAGTATTTAATAAAAACCCATCATCCCAAAATAATTTATACTATACCAAATTTTCACAACCCAACTGGTGTTGTTATGAGTCACGAACGACGTAGGAAATTAATTGAATTATCGAATTTATATCACGTTCCAATTATTGAAGATGATCCTTATGGTGAAATCATGTTTGATGAGTTAGATTTGAGGCCATTAAAATCAATGGATAAGTCAAACTATATTATATATTTAAGTACATTTTCAAAGACTATATCCTTAGGTCTTCGTATTGGGTGGATTGTTGCATCGGAAGAAGTAATTAATTGCTTAAAGAAGATTAAGCAAATATCAGATTTACATGTAAATACATTAAATCAATACGTAATGAGTGAATACTTAGCATCTAATCGATACAATGAGCACTTAAAAGTAATTAAATCTGTATATATGAAGAAAAGAGATTTGATGGTTCAACAGCTCAATGAACATTTTGATTCAATCTCTTTTGATATCCCAAGTGGTGGATTTTATCTGTGGGTTAATTTTTCTAGAAACTTCAATCTTAAAGAAATGTTTGATAATTGCTTTAGGGAAGGTGTGGTTATTACGCCAGGTTATCATTTTATGCCAGGTGGAAAAGACTATGAACCACAAATTAGGTTAAATTTTACCTATCCTAGCGAAGAAGAAATCATTGAAGGTATTAAAAGATTATCTAAATGCTATAAAATGATTCAAGAAGAGGGTGAATAAAATGAAAAAAATAGGATTATTAGGCGGAATGAGTTGGGAATCTTCGCTTGAGTATTATAAACTAATGAATGAATTAGTGAAATCAAAATTAGGAGGTTCTCATTCTGTTAAATGTTTGTTACATTCTTTTGATTTTCATGAAATAGAAGAGCTGCAACATAGAGGGAAATGGGAAAAACTCACAAACTTATTGGTTAAAGAGGCAGAGAACTTAAAAAAAGCTGGTGCTGACTGTATAGTAATTTGCACAAATACAATGCATTTAATGGCTTCTGATATTGAGAAAAGTACTGGATTGAAAGTAATTCATATTGCTGACGTTACAGGTGATGAAATTATAAAAAGAAATGTCAATAAAGTCTTATTATTAGGTACGAAATTTACTATGGAAAGTTCCTTTTATAAGGAACGATTAGAGAACAAAGGAATTGAAGTTGTAATACCTAATGAACTAGATCGACAAATTATACATGATATTATTTATAATGAATTAATCTTGGGGGTTTTAAAACAGGAAAGCAAACAGAGTTACATAAAGATTATCAATAAAATGATAGAAGAAGGAATACAGGGTGTAGTTTTAGGATGTACAGAGATTCCAATGCTTATTAAACAAGGTGATGTGCCTGTGGAAGTATTTGATACTACTGAAATTCATTCAAAAGCAGCTGTAGATTTTGCTATTGATGAATAGCTAAATAATCTGTTACATTGATTATGTGCAATTCGTATTGATATGCTACCATTCGCCAAGGAATCAGTGGGCCTTCACGACATCCTTATTGACCTCTCAAGGCACGTTGAAACTGTAGCAAAATCTAGAATTTAGAAGGGTTTCGGAGGTTATAAAACTAAATAATATACTACTTTGCCACCTGTTTTTACAACTGGGTGGCAAATTTTATGTATTTATGCTTAGTGAAGCACCAGCTATTAACTGGGAAGATATTTTAGATGGGTTTTTCTCGTATGAAGGAACTATTCGTTTATAAAAAATAAAAGAAGATGCCAAAATATTGTTGCATACGCAACAAAAATGTGTTAAATTATATTTTGTTGCGCATGCAACAAAATATAGTGAAGGAGAGATAAATATGGCAGAACAGCAACAGATAAGTGATTTAGGTACAGAAAGTATTGGGAAACTACTGATTAGATTTTCTATTCCAGCTATCATTGGTATGGTGGTTAATATGTTATATAACGTAGTTGATAGAATATATATAGGAAACATTCCCGATATAGGAGGGTTAGCAATTACTGGTGTAGGAATTACTATGCCCATTACCCAAATTATTACAGGGGTAGGGATGTTAGTAGGGATAGGTACGTCAGCTAGTATTTCTATAGCATTTGGAAAGAACAAAAGAGAAGAGGCACAGAAGTATTTAGGTAATGGGTTCACAAGTATTGTCATAGTAAGTACAGCAATTGCAATTTTAGGAACCTTATTTGCAACACCTATTTTAAGGCTGTTTGGTGGAAGTGATTTAACTATTCCCTATGCAGAAGCATATATTATACCACTGTTTATAGGTACGATATGTAACTTGTGTGCATTTGGTTTAAATCATTCTATTAGTTCAGATTCTAATCCTAAAGTAGGGATGTACACTATGGTAATTGGTGCTATTATTAATATCATTTTAGACCCTATTTTGATTTTTGGTTTTAACATGGGTATAGCAGGCGCAGCTTATGCAACCGTTATCTCACAATTTGTTGCAAGTTGTTGGGTAATTAATTATTTTACAAGAAGTAAAAAATCAACCATTAAGCTAACATTAGCGGATATGAAAATAGACCTAAGTATCATAAAAAAGATTTTAATGATTGGTTCAGCGCCTTTTTGTATGCAGGTGGCAAGTAGTATTGTAACAGTTATTGCAAACAGAGCTTTAATGACTTATGGAGGAGATTTAGCAATTGGAGCGATGGCTATAATTACTTCAATAAGCACGATCTTTATTATGCCTATTTTTGGGCTTAATCAAGGGGCTCAGCCTATTATGGGATATAATTTTGGTGCAAAGCAATACAAACGTGTAAGACAAACGTATATTTATTCTTTAGTGATATGTACCACTATATTAGTAGCTAGCTTTTTATTTATTCAATTATTTCCAGAGGCAGCCGTAAGTATGTTTAATAAGGATCAAGAACTTACGGATATTACAGTATCAGGTATGCGTATTTTCTTATTATCCATGCCATTAATAGGTATTCAAATGACAGCTTCTAACTACTATCAGGCAGTAGGAAAAGTAAAAAAAGCTATGATTATTAGTTTGACGAGACAAGTGCTCTTTTTAATTCCAGCATTTATTATTTTACCTAAGTTTTTTGGATTAAAAGGTGTATGGAGTGCAGGTCCAATCGCGGATTTATTGGCAGTAACTTTATCAGGCATCATTATATTTAAAGAAATGAAGTATCTAAAACAATTGGAAAAAGAATAGAATATGGATTAGAAAGTTAGATTATGATAAGATAGTAGCAAGAATATAGGTGAAGAAAAGAGTTGTGGATTATTATGAAAAAATATGAAACAGAAGGAATCGGTAGGTATATTAGCTATTTATATCGCTTAGGTGCGAGTTTCTTATCAAAAGAATATGATCAATATGAAATTGGATTTGGACAGTACCAGTTTCTTCTTAGACTTTATTTAGGAGATGGTATTAGCCATGAGGATTTAACAGAGCAAGTATGTGTAGATAAAGCAACTACTACAAGGGCCATTAAGAAGTTAGAAGAAAAGGGTTACGTAGAGTTAATAGCTAATGAAAAAGATAAGAGAAAATATCATATTTATCTTACCCAAAAAGCATTAAAGCAAAAGGAAGAAATATTAGATGTCTCAAAAAAATGGGAGAAACAATTAACAGATGGTCTTAAGCAAGAGGAATTAGATCAATTGTTTTACTTGCTTAGAAAAATAACACGTTATAATTCAGGTTACTTATTTGAAGATGAATAATAAAAGAGGCTGTTGCGCAATTAACCGATTAGGTTAGCTGTGCTACTGCCTTTTTTAAAAGAGTGAAAAATAGATTAACAAAGCTGTATTCAATATGGATTGTGCCAATATTAAGGGGACGTCAGGTTGCGCCTAAATATGTAGAAGACTACATTACAGAGGATAATTCTGTAAGGATAATAGATGCTTTCGTAGAAACATTAGATGTAGGTTCATTAGGATTTAAAATAACAATGAATCTTTGAGTAGATTTGTAAATCCGTGAATAACTATATATTATTGGTGCATAGTAGACTAGTTGAATAAAATGTATAAAATTAATGGGATACGTTCACAGGTAATTACAATGACCTGTAAATGTATCCTATTTTAATATTATAGTTTACATGATATTAGGGATAGTTTTAAACTTGTGCAGATGGTTATACTATGTGAGAAGTTTATTGCAATCTATATAGTTTTAGCAAATACTATTTTCACTTAGAACTGGTTTAATTTATTTTGGAAATCAAATTAACATAGGAGGGAAAGAATTTGGAGAATAGATTAAGTGTTTTGAAAGATTATAAGCTACATTTAGTTGTTTTAGTTGCAAGTATAATAGCTGAATTGATTGGTTCAAAAAATATCATTATAGGGGATATAACAATAGTCTTATCACCATTGATTTGGTCAATGCTTATTGTTTTTGCTATATATATGATAAAATCTCTTAATTTAGTTACAGAAAAAAATGCTAAAAATGCTAACTATATGATGGGTATAGGATTAGCACTATTAATAGCAAAATTAGGAGTTACAAGTGGATCTTCAATAGAGGAAATTAAGCAAGCAGGATTAGCCTTAGTACTACAAAACTTTGGTAACTTAGGTACAATACTATTGGCTTTACCTTTAGCTATTTTATTGGGAATGAAACGTGAATCAGTTGGTATGAGTCATGCCCTGAGTAGAGAAGCTAATGTTGGACTAATACAGGATACCTATGGTGGAGAATCACCTGAATTTAGAGGAGTTATGGCAGTATATATAGTTGGTACATTACTTGGTCCAATTGTAATGAGTATTTTAGCATCTATATCAGTGGCTATTGGAATTGTTAGCCCGTTAGGTGCATCTATGGGAGTAGGAGCGGGTAGTGCATCAATGATGACAGCAGGTTTAGCTGCACTTATAGAGATGTATCCAGATCTAGAAGCGCAGATGACTGCATTTGCTGGACTTAGTAACTTGATTTCAAGTGTAGTTGCACTTCCTTTAGGAGTATTTTTAGGATTGCCTTTAACTGAATTTTTATATGATAAATTATCAATATCAAAGAAACAATAACAAGAGGGGTGAAGAGAAATGAGAAAACTTAGAGAAGATTTCGGTACTATAGTAGCAGCATTAATATTGAGTATGATATTTTCTATTGTATGTAATATAGTAGGTTATGATATAGGTATAACTAAATCACTGCCAGGTTTATTGATTTTAGTAGTTATATCAATAGCAGGATATGTATTATCATATATAGTTCCTACAAAAAAGATTACAGCAGTGTTGTGGATTTCACTCATTGCAATATTAATTTCATTACCAATTTCACCTATTTCTGAGCAAGTTATATTTCATGTAGGAAATGTTTCTTTGATGTCAGTTGTAACACCAATTTTAGCATATGCAGGTGTTTTAGTAGGTAAAGACTGGTTAAGATTCAAAGAACTTGGATTTAAAGCTGTGATTATATCTATAGTAGTAATGGCAGGTACATTCTTAATTTCTAGTTTATTGGGAGATTTCTTTATGATGATTTTTGACTAAGTTATAAATTGTATACGATACTATTTTAAATATAGGAGGAGTTTACTATGAATATTAATGAGTTAAAAGAAAGGGTTATTAAAGCAATAGATGATAATAAAAATCTTATTGTTAAAGCCAGTAGAGAGATTTACTCTACACCAGAATTTGGTTACAAAGAATTTAAATCAACTGAGACAACTGTTAAATTCCTAAAAGACCTAGGATTAGAAGTAGAAGAAAATATAGCTGTAACAGGATGCAGGGCATTTATGAAAGGTGGAAAACCAGGTCCAAATGTAGCAATATTAGGAGAGTTAGATGCAATCTCATGTGTTACACACAAAGATGCAGTTGAAACTGGAGCAGTGCATGCTTGTGGACATAATAACCAAGTAGGTGGAATGTTGGGGGCCGCTTTAGGACTGGCCAAAAGTGGAATACTACAAGAATTAGCAGGGGATGTATCAATAATCGCAACTCCTTCTGAAGAGTTTATTGAGTTAGAATATAGAGCTAAGTTAAGAGAAGAAGGCAAAATTACATATTTCGGTGGTAAGCAAGAGCTAATTAAAAAAGGATATTTCGATGATGTAGACATGGCAATGATGTTTCATTCTTCAGATATGGGTGACAAGCACGCATTAATAGACCCAGTGAGTAATGGCTTTATAGGTAAAAAAATTAGATTTATTGGAAAAGAATCCCATGCGGGTTCAGCACCAGAAGAGGGGATCAATGCCCTAAATGCAGCAATGTTAGCTATAAATAATATTCACGCTCAAAGGGAAACTTTTAAAGATTCTGATAGAGTGAGGGTACATCCAATAATTACTAAGGGTGGAGATATAGTAAATTCAGTTCCTGATGATGTACAAATAGAATCCTATGTTAGAGCAAGGACAATAGAAGGAATGCTCGATTCAAATTATAAGGTAGATAGAGCTTTAAAAGCTGGTGCTATGACAGTAGGAGCTAAGGTTGAAATTACAAATATTCCAGGGTATCTTCCAATTTTGGATTATCCGGAATTTTATGAATTATTCAAGAATAACTTATTATTACTGGGTATAACCGAAGACAAAATAATAAAGGGTGGAGATTTTACAGGATCATTTGACCTTGGAGACGTATCTCATTTAATGCCAATCATTCATCCAATGATTGGAGGAGTAAAGGGTAATCTTCATACGCGAGATTTTGAAGTAGTAGACGAAGATAGAGCTTATATACTACCTGCCAAGGCTATGGCCTTAACCGTTGTAGACTTATTATATAATGATGCATCTATTGCAAAGAATATATTAAACAACTTCAAACCTGTAATGACCAAAGAAAAATATTTAGATTTTATGGAAAGTATAGATAAAGTAGAATCATTTGAAGGATAGATCTTTAGGGGCAATCTAAGTACGTTTGTACTTTTATATAGGGGGACGCCTCATGTCAGGTTGATTGGGAGCAAGCTACGACTGCGAAGTGTGTTGTGTTGATAGTTAAAGAATAGGCTGATATCAAAGGGGTCAAGGATTTTAACCGAATAATGAAGTGTATTTTATGTTCCCTCAGACTACGGTTTGAGGGGATTTTTAGTTTACTAAAGTTTATAAATGACTTGATAGGAATAATATGGTAAAATAGAAAAAAGATTAGTGAAAACCGTTATTTAGTATTTTATTAATGAGAAGTATTTATGAAAAAAGTGGGTGATTTTAAAAATACAGGGATGGAAAGCTGTGTACATTCATGGCGACGGCAATGTAGGTATCCAGGGCAATGGTATCAACAGATGTAACAGTAGGATTCTTCACCCTTTTAGAGATTTAAGATTAAATTATAATGGTGCTGTTAGAGAAATATTTTTAAATATTATCATGATGATACCTTTTGGATTTTTATATCCGATTATAAAGAAAACGGGTATTATAAAAACAGTTACTATGGCTTTACTTGTGAGCTTAATAATTGAATGTACTCAATTATTAAGCTCATTTTGGGGAGGTCTAGCATCGAGGTCATTTGATGTTACTGATTTGGTTACCAATACATTTGGAAGTTTAGTAGGATATTTATCTTTTAGGATTTTAAAGCCAATAATTTTTAAAAAACTAAATGAACAATAATTATAAGAATAATGTAATTTAGAATTATTGCACGTTATTCTTATTATGTTCATCGGTTATAGTTAACAAAATTAATTGTTGATTACGTTAGGGGGAGCTGGGTGGAGTTTATTAATATTATATTGAATATTATCCTGTTTCTTATGATTATTCAGATTACTACAATTACTCATGAGCTTGGCCATGCTTTATCAGCACTAATCTTAACTAAAGAGAATGTGAAAATAACATTAGGCAGAAATAATGAAAGGTTGAAAAGAATAGGATTAAGAAGATTAGATATTGAACTTAAGGGTTTCGATCCGTTTACAGGATTTGTACACCTTAAAGAATCTAAGCTTACAAAATTCCAAAAGATAATGTTTTATGCTGGCGGACCAATTGTTTCTCTAGTCTTTGGCATCGTATTATTACTTACTAGCAGGACCATAGAGCATAAATTATTAAAACAAATAATCATTTTTTTAGGAAATTATCAACTATTTCAATTAATATGTACATCTATTCCAATAACATATCCAAAGTGGTGGGGAGGTTATGGTGGTCATTCTAGTGACGGATATAATATATTAAAATTAATGAAAGATAATAAGAATAGAGGAAAAAAATTATCTTGAAACAATTACATTGTATTTTGAGAAATGAAACAGTAGAGGGACTTTAGAAATGATATTTGACAATATACTGCACAGGTTATACAATATAAAAAAAATACGGTATATTGAATTTAATTCTCTTATATTGCACTTTGAAAGTGTAAAAAAGTCAAAAACAAGGAAAACAGGTAAAGAGAAATGGAGAAGATGATATGAAACTGATTACAGCAGGCAATAACCATACAGACAAAATTATGGATCTGATCCGGCAAGCAAAGGAATTTTTAAAACAAAATGGCGTGGATCAGTGGCAGGACGGTTATCCTGACAGATTATGTATCGAACAAGATATCGAGAGAAAAACAGGATATCTTTGCATCGATGAGGAGAACATTATTGGTTACTTGTGTATTGATTTTGATGGAGAGCCAGCCTATGAGAGTCTGAACGGAGAATGGAGGAGCCACCAGCCCTATGCAGTTGTGCATCGGTTAACCATAGACAATACTTACAAAGGAAAAGGTCTGGCTTCACAGGTTTTTCAGTTAGTTGAAGAATTATGCAGAGAAAAAAGTGTATATAGCATCAAAATTGATACAGACGATGACAATCAGGTTATGAAGCATATTCTGCAGAAAAATGGGTTTGAATATTGCGGGACCGTCTGTTTTGACGACAGCGAAAAAATAGCTTATGAGAAATTGATATAAACGAATTATCAATAGAGTATGCAGATGAAAATTTATTTTAATCTTTTTCAAAAAAAATCTTATACTGCAGGGCAGTATAGTTTGATATGCGTTGCTAAAATTGTAGCTTTCCTTAGTTGAAAGCTGCATTTTTTTATAATGTCACAAAACGGTTATTTGAATTGTTATAAGGATGTAATCGACTGATAAATAATGAGGGAGGTGAATCTATGGACAATACAGATATTGGACAGAGGTTTGTTAACGGTGGAGAGGATGAACTGGAGGAGATAATCAATCTCTATGGTCAAAAACTCCTTCGCTATGCAACAGCAATTTTATGTGATCACCATGAGGCAGAAAATGTGGTGCAGGAAGTCTTTATTTCAATATATAAAAACCGTACGACATTTGATGGCAACAATCTCTCTTCATGGCTATATAAAATTACATATAATCGTAGTTTGAATCAACTGAAAAAGCGTAAGTTGTTTTATTTTAGTGAAATTCATGGTGAAGTAGTTTTGCCGGAAGAAGACAAAGGTATGAGTGATGAAGTGCTTAGTGCATTGCAAAGACTTAAACCTAAGGAACGTGCTTTGCTATATGGGCGGATTATGGAGGAGTTGAGTTATGACGAATTATCTCAGCTCATAGGAAGTTCTCCTGCTACTCTACGTAAGAGATACCAACGGGCAAAAAAGAAGTTAGCAGGATATCTGACTGCCAAACATTATGGAAAGGAGCCAAGATATGAGCAAATTTGATGCTGAGGAACAAAATATATACGATGCATTTTCTCAAATCACTGTTGATTCAAGCAAACTTAGAGGGGAGGTTAAGCGTAGGTTACATGAGGAACGATCATGCATTGTGAACAAGCCTCAGAGACGCTGGGCAAAGTCAGCAGTTGCAGCTATGGTGATGTCCATGCTGTTGGCTGTTACTGTAACAGCTGCATCACTGGGAGGCTTTGATTGGTTTATTGAGAAGTTTAATCCTTCTTTTAGTGAGATCGTTGAGCCAGTGGAACTCTATAGTGAAGACCAAGGAATTCGTATGGAGGTTATTGGTGCGAAGAAATACGATAATAAGGCAATTGTTTACCTGTCCCTTCAGGATATAACTGGACAAAATCGACTGACGGAACAGACAGCTTTTAATGATGGGTTCAGTATAAAAATGAATCCCAAGACACAAGGGATAAGTGAAAAAATGGCTAAGATGGAGCATCTTAGCAGTTTCTCATGGAGTCAAGAAGTACTTTATTTTAACGAGGATACAAATACGGTTTATTATGAATTTGATATAACGGCTGACCCAGATACACCTTTGGCTGATCCACTGGAGCTTGGCAGTTTCCTTATTTATTTTGATGAAAGGACATACAGAGAAGAACCGATGAACCTATCCCTTGGAGGAATTGAAGTAGTTAAAACTACGCCTATCACGGAAAAGCAGATTTTTGGAGGAAGCAATGTTCCTAATGACCGTAACTCATTTACAGAGGCACTTACGCCAGGATACTATATGGATATGCCTCATGGTGAAGATGATCAATGGGTTTCAAATATAGGTATTATAGACGGAAAGCTCCATGTGCAGATAGGAAAGATTTTTAACAAAGAGTTCGGTAGCAGCGATGCAATGCTTTTTCTTATAGATGTGGAGGGGAATGTAATTCCTTTTGATTATGAATTAGTATTTCTCGGTGATGGGGAAAAACGCCTACTTAATCTTGAAGAAAATGACTATGCTGATGCGGTATATAAATATGAGGAAGCTGTATTTTCTGTAAACACAGAAGAGTTGAGTGACTACACTCTTTGCTTCACTGGTAGGGTTTCTTATGGAGTGGAAGGTAACTGGAAGGTAAGGGCAAATTTGAGTGATACTAGCCAAGATATGCGTATTTGGAAAAATCACATCTCCGTTGAAGGTCATCTCTTTGAACATATCACACTTAGTCCTTTAGGTTTGCAAGTAATCGGCACTTACGAAGGAGAGGAATGCTTGGCCAGCAATATGTCACTGGCAGTTGAAACGGTGGATGGTATTGTTCCATTGAAAGGTGGCGGAGGAAGTCAAAATTCTGCAAACCATACTTTTAGTGCAAATTGGGACACAGAAACTCCTCTTGATGTTACTAAAGTTACAGGAATAATCATAAATGATGTCAGAATTCCTGCTAAATAGCTAGGAAACCGTTAGTTTCCTGAAGTGCAGGTTGTTGATATAATAGAAGTGTAGCATAATTTTGGGAGGAATAATGATATGAACAACATTTATGATAACAAAGCTTTTTTTGATGAGTACTCAAAAATGTACCGTAGCCAAAAAGGATTGGAAGGAGCTGGGGAATGGCATCAGCTACAACCTTTATTTCCAAACCTAACAGGTAAAAAGGTGTTGGATTTAGGATGTGGATACGGTTGGCATTGCAAATATGCAGTTGAATGTGGTGCAAGTAGTGTAATGGGAATAGATTTAAGCGAAAAGATGATTGAAACTGCAAAGGAAAAGAATAGCCATCAGAAAATAGATTATAGGGTATGTGGGTTAGAGGAATACGACTACCCTGAAAATACTTATGACTGCGTTATTTCGAATTTGGTACTGCACTACGTTGAGAACTTAGATGAAATTTATACAAAAATCTATAGAACCTTATCGGAAAATGGAATTTTTCTAATTAATATTGAACATCCTGTTTTTACAGGTGGTGTAAATCAAGATTGGGTTTACGATAGCGATGGAAAGCCATTATATTGGCCTGTTGACGATTACTTCCATCCGGGAATGAGACAAACCCATTTTTTAGGTCAAGATGTTATAAAGCAACATCATACATTAACACAAATTTTAGGTGGACTGTTGAAAACAGGATTTTCCATTGAAGCTGTTGAAGAAGCAGAGCCATCAAAAAGCATGTTGGATATTCCGGGAATGAAAGACGAATTGAGGAGACCCATGATGCTTTTAATTAAGGCAAAAAAGTGTGCGTAAAATGATAGTATATATATCCCCCTAGTGCAGAGTCTCAATAAAATGAGATCACACTAGGGGGATTTCATATGCCAAAACTCAAGACTTTAAAGAGGTTACTTTAACAGACATCCTTTAAAAGATATCATAAAAACACCAATTTAATGCAGAAAATGATTAAAATTTGTTTATAAAGAGAATACTATAGTGACATTATAAAGCAAAGAATATAGTACAAATAATGTGTGTTGTGCTTTCATTATGAAATGAGGGGCTATATGAATACATTGGAAAGAAAGATATTTGAATCAGTACCAGGTAAACAGGTGACATTAGCACATATTATAGCAAATCCAGATGATCGAATCTTTGAGAAATTAGGCTTGAATGAGGAAAAGTATCATGCAATTGGTATTTTAACCATAACCCCACCAGAGGTTGCAATCATCGCTGTAGATATAGCTAAAAAGACTGCGCCTATTAAAATAGGATTTGTTGATCGGTTCAGTGGATCTGTAATTATCTTAGGAGATGTATCTGCTGTACAATCTGCTATGGAACAGGTTGTTATTTATTTAAGAGAACTTATGCAATTTTCTGTCCCCAAAATAACAAGAACATAATAGGTAGGTATAAAAAATGAAAAAAATTATGTTAATTGGATCAGTTGGAAGTGGGAAAACCACCCTTTGCCAAAGGATTCAAGGAGAGAGTATTCAATATAAAAAAACACAATCAGTTGAGTTCTATTCTCAGATGATTGATACACCGGGTGAGTTTGTTTTGCATAGAAGGTTTTATAGCGCTTTACAAATGATGGCGGCTAGTTCAGATATCATTGGATTTGTTTGTAGTGTGACAGAATTAGGTCAGACATTTTCACCCTATTTTGCACAAAATTTTACGAAACCATGTATAGGAATTATTACAAAGATAGATTTAGCACCAAACGAAGAGGCTATTATAAATGCTGAGAAAAGATTAGAATTATCAGGTGTTGAGAAAATCTTTCGTCTCTCTGCTATTGAAGATGAAGGTGTAGCAGAGTTAATAGCCTATCTTTCTAAGGAGGAGGAATAATAAATTTGCAAATTTATACTAGAACTGGTGATAAAGGGTACACTAAGATAATCGGTGGTATTCAATTAGCAAAAGATAGTGAACGTATAAAAGCATATGGAAC
>JAEWHG010000101.1 GCA_023387935.1 Bacillota bacterium | reverse complement strand
TTTAGAAAGTTCTATTATAGTGCTTTCAGTAAGTTGCAGCTCAGTATATTATTACCTTTGGAAATTCCACATATGGGAAAAGCCTCCTTTCATATAATGAATAGAATATATATCAAAGAAAAGGAGCTTTTTTTATGAATACTATTTGGGTAGTAATGGTGTTTATAGGTATTATAACAGCTATAATCACAGGTAAGCCTGAAATAATCAACGAAGTAATTATTCATGACACAGGAGATGCTATAGTATTTGCCATAGGACTTACAGGTATTATGTCATTTTGGCTTGGGCTTATGAACATCGCAAAGAAATCTGGCCTAATAAATAGTTTAGCCAAATTAATGACGCCAATAACGAAATCTTTATTTCCAGATATACCTAGTAATCATCCTGCTATTGGAGCAATGATGATGAATATGGTAGCGAATATGTTTGGGGCTGGAAACTCTGCCACAGCCTTAGGTCTTAAAGCTATGGAAGAACTTCAAAAACTAAATCCAGACAAAAAAACTGTTACGAACGCAATGGCCATGTTTCTTGTAATCAATATGTCATCAATCCAGCTAATACCCCTTACTATTTTAAAGCTAAGGGCAGATGCGGGATCAATAAACCCATCAGAAATTATTATAACGTCAATTTTAGCCACAATTGTATCAACTGTTGTGGGGGTTATTGCATGTAAAACGATGGAGGGATGAAGAATGATAAAAATATTAAGCTATATGTCAATAATCGCGATACCTATCATGATGAGCACTATACTGCTCCATGGTTGGATTAACAGGGTAAGTATGTATGAAGCATTTGTAGAGGGAGCGAAGGATGGTTTTAAAACTGCAATAGGACTGATGCCCTTCTTAGTAGCAATATTTATTGCCATAGGACTTATGAGAAAGTCAGGTGCAATTGACTATTTAATAGAAGTTTCGGAGCCAATCATGGTATTTATAGGCGTGCCAGCAGAAATATTACCATTGGCTATAATGAGACCAATTTCCGGGAGTGGAGCCCTAGCAATTCTAAATGATCTTTTAAACACCTACGGTCCAGATAGTTTTATTGGAAGATTAGGTTCTACTATGATGGGATCTGCAGAGACAATTTTTTACACTATGGGTGTATACTTTGGGTCTGTGGGCATAAAAAAAGCTAGACATACAGTAGGGGCTGCCCTCATTTCTCATCTTGCATCCATGATAGCAGCCCTTGTAATTTGTACATATTTTTTTAAATAAAATAAACTTTTTTATTAATGAGATAGTATCAGACGACGTATTATTTAAATAGATCAATAGAAATTTTATCAATCCATACAGTTCCAGTTACGTCATCAAAAACAACATCAATATTGTCGCTAATATTAGAATCAAAAGAAAGCTGTACTAGCTCCCATCCATTTACAAATAAAGGCTTATAAGAAATCTCTTTCTTAAAAGATGTCTTATCCCCAGAATAACCAATCACTTTTATTTTAAAGGGATCATTGGAATCGGACTTTAACCACATTAAAAATTGAGCGCCTTCATTAATAGGTCCTTGGTTGATTGATAATTTGTGAGAGGGACCATTGTCCCCAGAAATCATAAAGGAAAAATCGCCGTATTTAGTTGTTCCATAATCGTGGAATACATATTCACTTACATAAGTTATATTTTTATTTGGGCTGCGTACTTCACTAGCAATAGGATCAGAAGAATCATCGCTTTTTTCATCCGTACTATTCTTATTAGAACTATTTTCATTTGTACTGTTCAAATCTAAATTCTGTGAAAAAACGGTTTCGTTAGGTGAAGTATTTGCATTTAGGGAAATATCATCACCTAGGGGGAGTACGGATTTAAAAATGAGTATTCCTGCTAGGGCTACAGTAACTGCTCCAGCAGCACTAATAGCTACAGTAAGATTGCGTTTTTTATTTCCGTCAGCCATTTTGATCATATCTTCATTCAGTGAGCCAACTTTTCTTCCTACAAGATTAGTGGCATCGGAATAGTCTACATCTTTTTGAACATTTAATATATTTTGTTTGGTGCTTATTAAATTTTCATCTTCCTTTATGATGGACAAGTCGGCAATATCAAGATGATTAAAACTATTTAATACTTGATTTATATCATAATAAAGGCCTTTATTCCTTTGGAGCTCATCTAAAAACCCCATAGTTTTAATGAATAATGGTAATTCATCGTAATTAATATTTTCTAGCTTTGTCAATTTTTTTAACACAGATATAATATTATTCATAATTGGGTCAAAGCTATTTGTTCCAAAGGAGCTCTCGTTAAAAATGATTAACTCATCAAAGGAGATTACACCATTATTTAAAATTATTTGTGATTCATCGACTAAAACGGACTTCACATCATTAGGAAGAAGGTCGTATTTACTGATACCGTCTAAATATTGACGAATTAGACGAACCCTTTCAGCAAAGCTAAGAGAAAAGGCATTCAAGTATGCGCTTAAGGATAGACCCTCTTCCACCTTTGTAACAAGAATTATTTCATTTTCCCTGCGTTCGAAGTGTAGAAGATGGTTAAAAATATGCTGATATTTTTCTTCTACAAGGTCCCAAAGAGAAGTGTTATTTGAAGTGAAAATATTATTAATGACTACGGCTTGAGCATTGCTATTATCCGTAGCAATATAAACTTTTTGGAAATCATTTGATTTAAATATTTGAACAATTGTATATTTATTTAAATACGAGGAACTCATAGTATATTCACCCTTATCGTAGAGTTTTACAAAAGATTAAAAATTCACCATTATAATATCATTATCCCAATATACGACTAATTCTGTCAATAGTCTTTAAGTCAGAAAAAATATAAAATATAAAGTTAACTTAGTTGACATTAAGGGTATAATTTAATATATTATTGTATAATACTATAAAAAAAGCTTCTATCAAAACATTATTAGGAAGCTTTTTTTGAAACTCATTTACGGAAAGTTCTTTTCTATTGAAAACATTATAGGAGAACTTCCCTATTCGTTATAAAAAAAGCAATGATGGGAAGAGTAGACTGCAGAATTAGTAATAGAGAGCCGGGTAAGGTGAAAGCCGGTACTAATGAAATAGTTGAAGATGGCCCCGGAGCTTCATAGTCGAGAAGATAGATATAATTTTAGACTATGACGGAGTTGCAACCGTTAATCTTGCAAGGTGACACATAGTCACCTACTGAGTTTATTGTCGTAAGATAATAATAAACTAGGGTGGTAGCGCGAGTATATATCCTCGTCCCTATATTTTTAGGGGCGGGGATTTATTTTATAAAAAAACTGGAGGAATAAAAATGAGCAAAGGAAAATTTTATTTAACGACCCCAATATATTACCCAAGCGGAAAACTCCATATAGGGCATACCTACACAACTGTAGCAGCAGATGTACTAGCCAGATTCAAAAGATTTACAGGCTACGATGTACAATTTCTAACAGGTACAGATGAGCATGGAGAGAAAATTCAAGAAGCTGCAGAAAAAGCAGGGGTTTCACCAAAGGAATACTTAGATAAAATAGTAGGTGAAATAAAAGAACTGTGGAAGACAATGGATATTTCCTACGATATCTTTATCCGTACAACGGATGAAGAACATGAAGAAAGAGTACAAAAAATATTTCAAAAACTATACGATAAAGGAGATATTTACAAAAGTGAATACGAAGGTTGGTATTGTACACCTTGCGAATCCTTTTGGACAGAAACTCAGTTAAAAGACGGACATGTATGTCCGGACTGTAACCGTCCAGCGCACTTAGCGAAAGAAGAAGCATATTTCTTTAAACTTTCAAAATATCAAGATCGATTACTTAAG
The DNA here is from genome assembly GCA_023387935.1 of Bacillota bacterium. GTDB lineage: Bacteria > Bacillota > Clostridia > Peptostreptococcales > Natronincolaceae > Alkaliphilus_B. Next base: position 1,320 of record JAEWHG010000101.1, on the reverse strand, counting down.
TACTTCGAAGATCATCCAGAAATTTGTTACCCAGAATCTAGAAAAAATGAAATGGTAAATAACTTCTTAAAGCCAGGGCTAGAAGATCTTTGCGTATCTCGTACTACCTTCGATTGGGGTATTAAAGTACCATTCGATCCAAAGCATATCATATACGTATGGTTTGATGCAGTGTGTAATTATATTACAGCCCTTGGCTATGGATCAGACAATGAAGAAGCCTTTAATAAATATTGGCCTGCAGATGTTCATTTAGTAGGGAAAGAAATAATTAGATTCCATACAATCATTTGGCCAGCAATTTTAATGGCTTTAGATATTCCTCTACCTAAAATGGTGTATGGACACGGCTGGATATTGGCTGACGGAGATAAAATGTCAAAATCAAAAGGAAATATAGTATATCCAGAGACATTAATAGAACGTTACGGATTAGATGCTCTTAAATACTTCCTTTTAAGAGAATTTACCTTCGGACAAGATGGCAATTACACTAATAAAAACTTTGTTACTCGTTTAAATGCTGACCTTGCAAACGATCTTGGAAACCTTGTAAGTAGAACCGTATCCATGATAGAAAAATATAACGGCGGAATTATTCCAGAAGCTAAAGAAGGCGGAGACTTTGACGAAGATTTAAAAGCTATTACAATTAGTGCTTCTAGTAAGGTAGAAGCAGCAATCAATAAATTACAGTTCCATGATGCATTAGAAGAAATATGGAAGGTAGTTCGTAGAACAAATAAATATATAGATGAAACAGCACCTTGGGTACTAGCAAAGGATGATGCTAATAAGGAAAGATTAAACACAGTTTTATATAATTTAGCAGATTCCATAAGAATCATTTCCGTATTAATAAAACCATTTATGGAATCAACAACGGTTAAAATTTGGACTCAGTTAGGAATAGATGAAGGTCAAGGAACTAGCTGGGAGGACACACTTAAATTTAATTTAATTCAAACTGGCACAAATGTAAGAAAGGGAGATCCTTTATTTCCAAGACTAGAAGTAGATAAGGAAATAAAAGAGCTAGAAGATATTAGTGCTGCTTATGCAGAAGAAAGAAGTGAAGTTAAAGAAAAAGAGGTTATTATAGAACATAAGGAGCAAATAACGATAGACGACTTTGACAAGGTAGAGCTTAGAACTGCAAAGGTGTTAGAGGCAGAAAAACATCCTAAAGCGGATAAGCTATTGGTTCTTCAGCTTCAAGTAGGTAACGAAAAAAGACAGGTAGTATCAGGTATTGCAGCTCACTACAAGCCAGAGGAGCTCGTAGGAAAAACTGTGATAGTAGTAGCGAATTTAAAACCT
>JAEWHG010000183.1 GCA_023387935.1 Bacillota bacterium | reverse complement strand
CACTCTAATTCCTATTTCCTTTGCAGTCTTCATAATCTCTTCGTAGACTTCCACAGTTAAAAGTTCATAGACTTTAACTGCATCATATCCTTCCTCCTGCACTGAAATCACTGATTTTCTTGCCTCTTCTGGCGTTTTTAAAACTTTACTACCGATCCATATAGGGGTGCTACCGTCCATTATTGGACCCGTTGTAAAAATTCTAAGACCAGTAAGACTTCTATTATTAGACTCTCTCCTTCTAAGGTGTTCAGGGCGTCCCCACATATTTTGAATGCTCGTTACACCATTTGCTAAGTAGAGATTCTCTTCCCCTTTATAGAGCCATAAATGAACATGCATATCTACTAGGCCCGGCATTAAATATTTGCCTTCTCCCTCTATAATTTGAGCTTCTTTAGGAATGGTTACTGTTTGAAATTTCCCTATTTCCGCAATTAATCCATCTTTTATGACTACACTTTGGTTTTCTAGAACCTTATCGTTGGTCATCGTAATAAGATTTACATTCTGAAATGCAATTGTGGTAGATTTTTTTGAAGGTTCAAGATTTTGAGAGTTTTGATGATCGGATGCATTTTGACTCTCCTTTACGTTTGTTGCCTCTTGGCCATTACATCCTGCTAATAATAACAAACTGGTGATTACTAGAAAAAATAGAATCTTACTTGCTAAATTCATATTTAACTTCATACTCCCGCTCCTTCTTCCCAATTATTTTTTTAACCCTTTTTGAGCCTAAGATTACAAGCGCAATAGTTTTATTTAAATAAGTGCAGAAAATAAGGATTGCTCCCTTTTCCCCGACTAAGAATCATACGTGATAATTTCCAACTATAAAACGCTTCCATTACATGGTAATTATTTCTATAAATAAATCCTTAAATCCTCTATTTTTTGGAAATTAATTTCTATATTTTGCACAACATAAATTATATAATCAAATTATTGGCATTTAAAGAAATCAGTAGCAAATTCCCTACAACTTCTGGATGGGTGGTAAGTGATTGACACATTATAAATATTATTAATAAATCATACAGCGGTTATAGATAAATATTATTATAAATCCAATAATCGACAGTATCTTCTATGTTATAATTGTTATATTCAAAAATATTGTCAATATTAAGGAGGCAAAATAAAAAAATGAATTTTAAAAAATTATCATCATTATTGTTAGCAATTATTATGGTCTTACTTTTAATTACAGGCTGTAGTGGAGATAAAGACACAGCTAACATTCATAAAAATAATAAAGGAAATATAACATCACAAGAATTTGATCCAAACGCAGACTTTGATAAAATTCTAGATGAGGCTAAGGGGTCTACTGTTAACTTTTATGGTTGGGGTGGAGACGAAGATAGAAATAGATGGTTAAGCCAAACTGTTGCTCCAACACTCAAAGAAAAATATGATATTAACTTAGAAGTGGTTGGAATGGATATTGACAATATATTAGCTAAGTTAGCAGGCGAAAAACAAGCAGGTTTAAAAGAGGGAACCATTGATATGATATGGATAAATGGAGAGAATTTCTATTCTGCTAAGGAAAATGGTTTATTATTTGGACCTTTTTCAGAACAGTTACCTAACTTTGAGAAATACATAGATAATGATGATGTAGAAGTTAAATATGACTTTGGATTTCCTATAGAAGGTTATGAAGCACCCTATGGCAAGGCACAAATAGTATTTATTAATGATAGTGCTATTACTGAAGAAACGCCAAGAAATGCTGAAGAACTCATGGAATATGCTAAAAAGTATAAAGGTAAATTAACTTATCCTGCCTTACCTGATTTTACAGGAAGTGCTTTTGTAAGAACATTAATTTATGATATAGTTGGACATGAACAATTCTTAGATATGGAACCAAACAAAGAAGTAGTGAAAGAAGCAATAGAGCCTGCCTTACAATATTTAAGGGAGTTAAATAAATACTTATGGAACCAAGGTAAAACTTTCCCAGCAACTTCAGGTGAAGTTAATAATATGTTTGAAGACGGCGAATTGGTAATGACTATGAGTTATACCCCGTACTCAGCAGCTGTAGGCATTAAAAAAGGTATATATAATGATACTGTACGAACTTTCTTATTTGACAAAGGTACAGTAGGAAATACGAATTATATAGCTATAGCTAATAATTCACCTAATAAAGCTGCTGCTATGGTAGCAATTAACGAAATTATTTCAGCAGAGATACAGGCTACTCAATTTGATGAGCTAAAAACATTACCAGTAGCTTCTTATGATAAATTAACCGATGAAGAAAAGGCTAGATTTGACAATGTTGATGTAGGGAAGGGAGTTCTACCACAAGATGAACTTCTTAGTAAGCGTTTACCAGAGATGCCAGCTAATATCGTTCCTATAATAGAACAAATTTGGTTAGAAGAAGTAGTTGGTAAATAACATTTATTTTTTTAAAATTATTAGGAGTGAAATATTATGAATAAAAAAACACCCTATATACTTATAATGCCCATAGTATTATTGGATGTTCTTTTTATGTTTGGGGTTATAAATGGTATGGTTCAAAGCTTTGGATACATTCCAGCTTTCAATCTTACAAATATAACTTTAGATTATTATATTGAAATGCTTAATAGTCCTATTTTCCTTGATTCTTTAAAGGTAAGTTTACAAATAGCTATTATATCTTCAGTAACCGCAGTAATTTTAGGTACTATACTTACAGCTGCCCTAGTATATACAGGGCACACAAAAGGTAAAGTACTTCAAATAATTAAACTTGCTATACTTATACCTCATACTATAGTGGCATTGTTTTCAATAAATATACTATCTCAAAATGGTTTACTTGCCAGATTTTTTTATAAATTAGGACTAATAAATGCACAAGGAGACTTTCCATTGCTATTATATACAAAAAATAACTTTGGTATTATCTTAGGCTATGTATGGAAGGAAGTTCCCTTCGTTGCTTACTTTAGCTTAGCTCTCATGTCTAGTGTAAATAAGACTTTAGGAGAAGCTTCAGAAAACTTAGGTGTATCTAAATTAAAGACTTTCTTTTATATAACCTTGCCTCTAAGTATGCCTGCTATAAGAAAAGCTTTCCTGATTATTTTAATATTTTCCTTTGGAGCTTATGATTTACCATTTTTATTGGGAGCAACTGTACCAAAAGCATTACCTGTACAAGCTCATATTGAATACATTCATCCCGATTTACGCCATAGACCTTATGCTATGGCCATGAATGGATTAATATTAATTATAACCTGGATAATGGCAGGAACATATTATTTAATAACTAAAAAGAACAAAATTAAAGGTGATGTTCATGAAAAATATTAATTCAAATAAACTATTGAAGCTTTTCTTATATCTTATTTTATTTTCAATACTAGTACCTATGGTAATACTTCTACTTTGGACTTTTACCAGTAGATGGCCTTGGCCAAATTTGGCACCAGAAACTTATTCACTTAGAGCAATTAAGGAGATATTCGCGCCTCATACCAAAGTATTTCAAACACTATTTTCAAGTATCTTATTATCTTTATCTGTAGCAGTTTTATCTGCTATCGTGGGTACAATGACTGCTAGAGCATTAACTTTATACGATTTTGTAGGAAAGAAATTAATAGATTTTTTAAGTATTCTCCCAATACTAGTGCCTGGAACTGTGTTTGCCATGGGTATACATGTAGTGTTTATACAAATGTCACTGGCTGATACTGTATTAGGAGTGATCATAGTTCATTTGATATATACTCTGCCTTATTCTATAAATATTATAAGAGATTTAGCAGAATCTATAGGAGAACAAATGGAGCTTCAAGCCTATGTATTAGGAGCATCTCCCTTGAAATCATTTATATATATTACATTGCCATTACTTACACCAGGAATAATGGCAAGTATTAGCATGGCTTATATTACCTCATTTAGCCAATATTTCTTAACTTTATTAATAGGTGGAGGAAAAGTAAAAACAATCAGTGTACTTATGGTGCCATTCATAGCAAAAGGAGATCGTTCACTAGGTTCTGCCTATGCTCTAATATTTGTAATATCCACACTTTCAGTTTTTGTAATAATAGATAGCGTTATAAAAAGATTATCATATCAAAATAAGGGAGATGAAATATAATTGGAATTAGAACTTAAAAATATATCTGTAACATTATCTAATAAAAAAATACTAAAATCTATCAATTTAAAAGTTAACAATGGGGAATTCATCTCACTTTTAGGTGCTTCCGGATGTGGAAAAAGCACCATGTTAAAAACCATAGCAGGCATAATAAATCAAAATGAAGGTTCTATCTTGTTAGGTGAAAGTATAGCAGATAAAATACCAGCTTACAAAAGAAGAACAGTTATTGTTTTTCAAGATTTTAGATTATTTCCTCATATGACAGTTGCAGAAAATATAAGCTTCCCTCTAAAAATGCTTGGCGTTAATAAAAGTGAACGTAGAAGAGAAGCAATCAAGCTACTTAAGAAAGTTCAGTTAGAAGGTTATGAAGATCGGCATGTTAATAAGATGTCTGGCGGACAAATGCAACGGGTTGCTTTAGCTCGTGCACTTGCAGCAAAACCAGTAGTATTGCTTTTAGACGAACCTTTTTCCAGTCTTGATATTAATTTGAGGAAAGATATGAGAGAATTAGTCTTAGAGCTACAAAGGGAATATAAGATAACCACAATACTTGTTACCCATGATCAAGAAGAAGCCCTTACTATGTCTGATAGAATCGCTTTTATGCATGATGGTAATATAGTACAATATGATACACCAGAGAATATATTTAAAAATCCTGTAAGTACTATAGTGGCTGATTATTTCTCAAATGGAGTATATATTGATGGAGAAGTAATAGACAATAAATTTATTAGTCCTTTATTTAGTTCCAATGTAGATAAAGAAAACGGAAAGTATAAATGCCTTATAAGACCATTAGCAGTAAAGGTAAATAAATACGAGAGTAGTGAGTTTATAGTAGTACAAAAAGTGTATCAAGGCTTTAATTATTTACTTAAGATAAATAGTACTAATAGTAATTTAAGATTAGAAAGTATCGTCTCAGACTCTGTAGATATTACAGAGGGTGATAGGGTTCATATAGAATTAGACAAAGATAAGCTTATTTTCATACCTGAAAAATAAACTTATCTTTAAGTTTTAAATTAGCGTTTTTCTCCAAAAATCTTATATTGTT
>JAEWHG010000030.1 GCA_023387935.1 Bacillota bacterium | reverse complement strand
TACCTGTAGGAGAAAAAGTATTCACAGCAATTGATGAAAGAATGGTTATATCTATTACACTTAAACTTTTACAAAAGAGACAGGTTGCAATTGGTCGAACTTCTAATATAGAGAGCCCAATAGAAGAAGAGTGTCCTAGAGGGAGAGAACGCCGTAGAGAATGCCCAATAGAAGACGAGTGTCCTAGAGAGCGAGAACGCCGTGAGGAATTCCTAATAGAAGAAGACGACTATAGAGTTTACTAAACATATCAATAATAATGTTTTGCTAATAGGGTATGTGAAACTGCATACCCTATTACATTCTTATATGGGAAAAATAGTAATATAAAATATATTGTACTTCCATACTATGCTGTATATAAAAATGTGTGAAGGATTTGGTGAAAATATATTAAAAAATAAAAATGAAATTTTTTTATTTTTAACATGAAATATAGAACAGTTTATATGAAATTTCATAATATATATTACAGCTAAGTACACTCCTAAAAGATAAAAGAAGTTGTGTGCTTTAAGGCATTTAAAATTATGAAAGGGTAGGTGTAATATATGAGTGAATTTCTTGAAAACACAGGAACTTGCGGAAATATAGGAAATATAGGAAATAATAATGATTGCAACAGAGGTATTGGTAATATATTTGGAAAGGATACCAGCTTACTTTTCTTCTTCTTGTTGTTAGTAATTATTTTCTGTAATTGCGGTATTTTTAAAGGATCAGGAGATAGCTTATTATTCTTCTTCTTATTACTTGTTGTATTATTTTGTGGATGTGGACGTAAAGGATTCTGCTTCTAGAAATATAGATTAACAGAGTCGGGGTAGAGTTTAAGCTCTATCCTGTTTTTGTTTTTTGAAGAATTTTAATAACTAAGTTTAATGTTCTAGGAAATGATAGTTAGATAAAAATAAGAATCCCTAAGTGTTTTGAATCATTGTTGCTATTTTATATGTTTTTTAGATATAATAAGACTATTACTACTTTATTGTAGTTATGAAAAATAAAATTTAATTAGTATATACGATAAAGAGAATATAAGTAAAAGACAGAAAGGTTGTTGAATATGCAGCATATTGAATTATTAGCCCCAGCAGGGAGCTTTGAGGCTCTAAAGGCGGCTGTGCAAAATGGTGCTGATGCTATTTATTTAGGTGGGGCAGATTTTGGCGCTAGAGCATATGCATCTAATTTTGATAGAGATACTATGAAGGAAGCTGTAGAATATGCCCATATTCGAGGTGTAAAAATATATGTAACTGTTAATACATTAATTAAGGATAATGAAATTAAAAGCTTAACGGAATATGTAAAATTTTTATATGAAATAGATGTTGATGCTGTCATAGTGCAGGATATAGGAGCCTTTAATTTAATTAAAGAGCTTTTTCCAGACTTTGAAATACATGCTAGTACTCAAATGACACTTCATAATAAATACGGTGTTGAGCTATTAAAAAATATGGGCGTACATAGGGCAGTTCTAGCGCGTGAGTTAACTATAAAAGAAATTAAAAATATTTATGATGAATTGGATATTGAGCTAGAGGTTTTTGTTCATGGAGCCTTGTGTGTTTCTTACTCGGGGCAGTGCTTAATGAGTAGTTTTATTGGTGGTAGGAGTGGCAATAGAGGTCGTTGCGCACAGCCATGCAGGAGAGAGTATAGTTTATTAAATTTAAAAGCAGACCAGATGCTGGATAAGGATAAGGCATTTCATCTGAGTATGAGAGATTTAAATACCTTAGAAGAAGTTGGAAAATTAATTGATGCTGGTGTTACTTCATTTAAAATTGAAGGTCGAATGAAAAAACCTCAATATGTAGCATCTATTGTTAAGAACTACAGAAGGGCAATAGATACTTACTTAGAGAATAAAATACCTTTAAAGGATAGGGCATTGCAAGAAGAAATGGAGCAAATGTTTAATCGTAAATTTACAAAAGGATATTTATTCAGCAGTCCAAAGATAGAAGTCATTAATATTGAGAAATCTAATAATCGTGGATTATATTTAGGAAAAGTAGATAATTTTGATATAAGAGAGAGTAGATTAAGAATTAGGTTAGAAGTGGATATAGCTCAAGGCGATGGTATAGAAATAGTGAATAAATCTTCTGAAGATATAGGTGGTACTGTTAGAAACATATATATTAATAATAAGCTAGTTAAAAATGCTAAATCTGGTGAAGTTGTAGAAATAGAAATGAGGGGAAAGATACAAAAGGGTGATGAAGTATATAAAACCTTGAATGTATCTTTAATGGATGAGCTTGAAAGAACTTATGCATATGATAAAGAGTATAAAAAGATTTCCTTATACGGAGATATCGCTATAAAAATTAAGGATAAAATTAAGCTTAATATGTGGGATGAAGATGGATATGCTGTTTCTGCTGAAAGTAAGGATACTGTGCAAGCTGCTATTAATGTTCCTCTTACTAAAGAAAAACTTTTAGATCAGCTATCAAAATTAGGGAATACTCCTTTCTCGTTAGACCATTTAGATATTCGTTTAGAAGAAAACAGCTCTATTCCTATTTCTGTATTAAATAGTTTAAGAAGAGAAGCAATAGGAAAACTAGAAAATCTTCGAAAAACGAGACATAATAGAGAAAAAGTTAATAATGAAAGCTTGACTGAGAAACTAGAAAGTTTAACAGATAGTGATGGAAATGATTATGAACAAGTATTTAAGGATAAAAAAATATCAGTTAAAGTAGATACCTTAGAGCAACTAAGGGTAGTTTTAAATCATCCGATTCATCGTGTTTATTATGGCGATATATCTAATTTTAAAGAAGCCATATCACTGTGTAAAAATAAAAATATAGAAATTTATTTAAGAACACCGGCTATATTAAGAAACATGGAGTATGAAAAATTAGGTAATCTATTAAAGGGATTAAGCTTTCAGGGAATTTTAGCAGGAGACTTAGGTATAATTCGCTTTAATAATGAACACTTTAATCTACCAATAATAGGGGACTTCTCATTAAATATAATGAATAGCTATACTATTGATTCTTTTGAAAAGCTTGGCTTTAAGGGAATTACATTATCTCCAGAGTTAGATTTCAAGACTATTTATAGATTAAATCTAAGTAATGCTTTAGAAAAAGAGGCAATTATATATGGTAAGACCACTGTTATGACTACTGAATATTGCCCTTTGATCCAAGAAAACAAATGTGATCATAAATGCGAAGAATGTCGGTATCCTAAATACACCTTTAATTTTGGATTAAAGGATCAAAAAAATATAATTTTCCCATTAGGAAAGGATTACTGGGGAAGAAGTATAATTCTTAATTCCAATCCTTTATTCATGTTAGATCGGCTACATGATTTTAAAGGTGTTAATATTGAATGGTTGAGATTAGAATTTACTGATGAGACTGATGCTGAGATAGAACATTTATTGTTAATGACTTTAAAAAATATTTCTAGCGCAATAACAGGTGTAAAATCTAGAGATACTGGAGATTATGATCATATGCTAAGAAGTGGATTTACGAGGGGTCATTATTATAGAGGAGTAGAATAGAGGATTAGTATTGTAACTAAGGACTTATATTTTCTTATGGAAATAGAGTCCTTTTTTATTGTGAATACAATAAGGTTCTGGGGCACCTGTACGCAAGTTTTGATTGTGTTAATGGGTCAAGTTCTTACTGCAAAAAAAGTGGCATCATTATATAAATTAAAAAACTTAAGAAAATCTTCATAAATAATTAAAATCTATTTAACTTATTACCGATATAATTAATAGTATATCATTCATGAAAAATAATAATAAATTTGTATTGTAGAAACAATAGAGAAGTCAAGTTTGTGCATTATTTAAATAAGGAGGATAAGCTTAAATGATTTTACTGAAGAAATTATGGAAGGATTACAAGCATTTTGCACTACTTTCCTTATATGGATTATTATACGTATGGTTTTATTATTTAGAGAAAACCGTTGTTCCTGAGTATTATATGTTTTCACCTTTAGATCTTAAAATTCCATTTATAAAGGAATTTGTAATACCGTATTTATTTTGGTACATATACATGGCTTTTGGATTTATTTATTTAGGGATTGTATCGAAAAAGGATTATTACAGATTATTTTTATTTATGTTCTTTGGTATGGCTATATGCTATACGGTTTATTGGATATTTCCAAATGGACAAGGTCTTCGTCCTGTAATTGTAGAAAACGATATTTTTTCAAATATTATGAAAGGAATTTATGCTGCGGACACTCCAACTAATGTTGCACCAAGCATACATGTACTTAACTCCATCGCAATACATGTAGGTTTAATAGGTTATGAGCCTTTTAGAAAAAATAAAGGTTTAATGCTTACTTCCTTTGCTCTTATGGTTATAATCAGTGCATCTACAGTATTAGTTAAGCAACACTCCATATTAGATGGAATTTGGGCAATCGCTTTATCTATAGTTTTATATATAGGAATTTATTTAGTACCAGATTTAATAGCACAAAAGCAAAAAGAAAGAAGCGAGTTGAAGGCGCCTTCCGTGTCTTTACAAAAAAATAGTTAAATAATATTATAATAAAACCTCACTAACTTTTTAGAAAGTTAGTGAGGTTTTATTGTGAATACAACAAGATTCTGGGACACCCGTATGCAATCTTTGATTGTGTTGATGGGTGAGGTTCTTATTGTAGCTTATATTATCTATAATTTGTAAACTGTAGATTCATAGGTAGGTCCGCTTCCTTTAATAAATGCATAACTGCTTGTAGATCGTCTCTATTTTTTCCAGACACTCTAACCGCATCCCCTTGTATAGAAGCTTGTACTTTTATTTTAGAATCTTTAATTAATGTAGTTATTTTTTTAGATTGATCCTTATCTATTCCTTGTTGCAGTTTAATAACTTGCTTTGCTCTACCACCTAATGCGTGTTCTATTTTTCCGTATTCCAAAGCTTTTAAAGAAATACCTCTTTGTGTTAGCTTCGTTTGAAAAATATCTAATACGTTCTTAAGCTTCAAATCGTCGGGAGCGTTAATCGCTACTTCTTCGTTATTTCTTTCTACGGTTGTATTGCTGCCTTTTAAATCAAAACGCTGAGAAATCTCTTTCATAGATTGATTAATAGCATTGTCCACCTCTGAAAGATCAATTTGTGAAACTATGTCAAAAGAGTTATCCTTTGCCATTTTCATCCCTCCATTTTACATAATTAATTAATATTATATATGGTATTGTATGAAGAAGTCCATATCTATTAATAAAGTATCACAAAATTCGATACTTTTGAATCAAATTGGGTATAAATATAGATATATTTATTTGTATAAAAAATTATTTTAATAATATTTGCAATGAATAATACACAAAGGGGAGATAGAATGAAAAAAATTGTAGAGAATGGATTTCTTATAAAAAACAACGGTATGATGAAGGAATTAGTAGAATATAAAATCATGTTTTTAAATAAAAATTATTTAGATGATATTCTGGCTTTGCAGGCTGAAGTTTTGGATTCGTTAGAAAATCCGGATACATTTGTACCAGATACGAGAGATTTTATAAGGGATTCACTTATTTCTGGAAAACATGGTAAAGTTATAGGCGTCTTAAGTGAAGGCAAGTTGATTGCTTATAGAACTATAAATTTTCCTAGGCAAAATAAAAATAATCTTGGCAGAGACATTAGCTTATCGACAGAAGCATTAGAAAAGGTTGCCCATCTTGAGTCCACAGTAGTACACCCACATTATAGAGGAAATAAACTTCAGTCTAAAATGCTACCATATTCATTAAAATCAATTAAAGAATTAGGATATGAAACTATCTTGACTACCATATCTCCTTATAATTATCCAAGTCTTAAAAATGTAATGGATTACGGCTTAACAATTATAGATTTGAAGCATAGAGAAGGGGAGTACGAAGGAAAACTAAGGTATTTACTAACCTTAAATCTTATAGAGGAAAATAGAAAAAGAAAATTAACAAATGGTATTAAAATAAAAAATAATGAAATATTAATGCAACAGCAATTGCTTAGAAAAGGGTATAGGGGATATAAAATTGTAAAGCAAGAAGAAAGTTTTGATGTGTATTACCGTAAATATATGTAATGTATAGATTGACAAAAAATATCTGAAAGTATAAAATGAAAGGATACGCGTTAAGTATGACTTGGATTTTAAAGGTAATGTGAAGTGAGAAGGAGAGATAGTATGGATCGTTCAAGAGAATTGGCAGAAGAGAAAATTGGAAAGTTATTATTAACTTTTTCACTTCCAGCTATAGTTGGGATGTTAGTTAACGCACTCTATAATATAGTGGATAGAATTTTCGTTGGTAGGGGCGTAGGATCCTTGGCTATAGCGGGTATTACTATTGGTTTCCCTATTATGACTATTTTAATGGCATTTACTATGCTTGTAGGACTAGGTGCAACTTCATTAATATCTATTAAATTAGGACAAGATAAGAAAGACGAAGCAGAAAAAATTATGGGTAATTCTATAATACTTTTAATTTGTATTATGATAGGAATAACTGTACTAGGATTAGTTTTTCTTGAACCTATTTTAAAACTTTTTGGTGCTAGTGTAGATGTTATGCCCTATGCTAGAGATTATTTAAGAATTATATTGTTTGGGGCAGTTTTTCAAGGTATTGGATTTGGTATTAATAATATTATAAGAGCAGAAGGAAATCCTAAAATAGCAATGTTATCTATGTTAATAGGTGCCGTACTTAATACGATTTTAGATCCTATTTTTATTTATACACTTGATATGGGTATAGAAGGTGCTGCATGGGCGACTATAATTTCTCAAGCTGCATCCGCGATCTGGGTATTAGGTCACTTTATAAGTGGAAGAAGTAATCTAAAATTGCATAAAGAAAATTTACGATTAAAAATGGATATCGTATTAAGTATTTTTTCTATAGGTTTTGCTCCCTTCATGATGCAATTAGCTGCCAGCTTAGTAACCGCAATATTAAATAGTCAGCTTGCTGAATTTGGAGGAGATATAGCAATATCAGCAATGGGTATTATTAATAGTATATCTACAATAATACTAATGCCTATTTTCGGTATTAATCAAGGATCGCAGCCTATTATTGGATTTAACTATGGGGCGAAACAATATAAGAGGGTAAAACAAGCTTTAATATATGCTTCTGGAGCGGCTACAGCATTGGTTATACTAGGGTTTTTCTTAATAAGAATTTTTCCTGAGCAGTTAATTACAGTGTTTGCTGAAGGTGATCAGGCTTTAATCGATATAGGTACGAATGGGATAAAAATTTACTTTATAGCAATGCCAATTATAGGTTTTCAAATTGTATGTGCTAACTATTTCCAAGCCGTAGGAAAACCAAAACAAGCAGCTATTTTAAGTTTATCTAGACAGGTACTATTTCTTATACCAGCACTCCTAATTTTACCAGGCTTTTTTGGTCTAAAAGGTGTATGGATGGCAGCACCAGTGTCGGACGTTCTTGCTTCTATAGTAACCGGAGTATGGATAATCTTCGAAATAAAAAATATAGGAATAGAGAAGAAAAGCAATCTACAAAGCTCTACAAAGCCTTTATATCAGGAATAGATTAGAAAAAAGCATCCTATGATGCTTTTTTTGCCTTTTTGAAGGTAAAATTATGTTCGCATAGAACTTTAATATAAATCAGAAAATAAATATTACTTTAAAAAATATAAGCGCAATTTAAATAGTAAGGAGAATGACAATGTTTATATACGATCCTGTAATTATTAAAGGAGCTGGAGATTTAGCTACAGCAGTAGCACATAAATTGTTTAGAAGTGGTTTTCCAATAATTATGACAGAAGTGGAGAAGCCCCTTTGTGTAAGGAGAAATGTATCCTTTGCTAATTGCATTTATGTAGGAACGTGGGAAGTAGAAGGAATTAAGGCTAAGAAAGCAACTAATTTACAAAATATAAAAGATATTTTAAATGAAGGTATGGTTCCAGTTATAGCTGATATGGAATGTAATATAAGGAATGAAATAAAGCCTTTGGCTTTAGTTGATGCTATTTTAGCTAAAAGAAATACTGGCACATCAAAAAATGATGCGCCTATTGTAATAGGACTAGGGCCAGGATTTAAAGCCGGTGTGGATGTGGATGTTGTAATTGAAACGAATAGAGGACATAATTTGGGAAGATTAATTTTTGAAGGGTACGCTTCTATGGATACTGGCATCCCTGGTGAAATAAAGGGCCATACAGAGGACAGAGTATTAAAGGCTACTAGAACTGGCATTGTGACGAATATAAAAGAATTGGGATCGATTATTAAGAAAGAAGAGACAGTCATATTAATTGATGGTGAAGAAGTCAAGGCTAAAATAGATGGTATAGTTAGAGGGTTAATCTATAATGGGTTAAAGGTTACTAAAGGAATGAAAATAGGCGATATTGATCCAAGAATGGAAGTAGCTTTCACTAACACAATTTCAGAAAAAGGAAGATGTATAGCGGGTGGAGTGCTGGAAGCTATTTTAATGAAAAAATTAGAGTTATAGAGAAACTTTTTTATTTTTATTACGTCTTATAGTGTAAGAGGAAAAAATATGAAATAGAGGAGGTTTTTATATTGTTGAGAAAAATAATGGCAGTAATTATTACATTTACCTTATTTTTAGGTATAGTAATACCTGTTAGCTACGGTGAGGTAAGGTCTTCGATTTTAACCAAGATAGAAGCTGAAAAATTAGCACGAGAAAAATTAAGCTTAAATAAGGATTTCCAGCTTCAACATGGTAATTTAAATACTAGGGATATGGAGCAAAGGCAGTATTGGAATTTAGAGTTTAAAGAGAATAAGCGTAACATTTCCGTTGTTATGTCTGCTGAATCTGGAGAAATAATCTCTGTTAACCAGTGGGATAGGGAATCTTATGGGAAAACTGTAACCATATTAGAGGAGGATGCTAATAAAATTGGTATAGATTTTATTAAATCCTTAGAACCTGAAAGATACAAAGAAACAGAGGCAGTAACAGTGAATGCACCTACAGTTATTCCATACGATATAAAAACTAATTATGTAGATAATAATAATTATTATTTTATGTTCGTGAGGAAAATAAATGGAGAGTTTTTCCCAAATAATTATTTTACCGTTACTGTATCAGGAGTAAATGGAAAAGTAACGGCTTATGAGATGAAGTGGGATGATGCGGCTTATGTGAATAAAGCAAACCTATTAAGTGAGGATAAGGCTAGAGAAATATTTGAAAAAGAAGATCGGCTTAAGCTTAAATATGTAGCATTGAATAAGTATAATCAAGAAGAAAATAAGAATCTTATATTAACACCAGTATACGTATATACACCGAAAGATACAGATAAAATAGATGCTGTTACTGGAAGGCTACTTTCCTATGATGAGCTTTATAATTGGAATTATTACGGATATCCAACTTATGGCGGAGGTTTAGATACAGCAAATAAGGAGGAGGCGGAAACTGCAGCGGATATGGGAGCAGAAATGATCCCAGAGAAAGGTGTCATTTCAAAAGAAAAAGCAATCGAAATAGTATTCAATATGCTTAAGGATCATGTGGATTTAGAAGGTGTTAAAATAAATAGTACCAGCTATACAAATTATATGGCAGGCATAGAAGGTAAGTTTTGGTCTTTACATGGACATTCCAATGAGGGAAATAATTATCTGCGTTCGGTAGTAAATGCTGAAAATGGTCAAGTTTTAGAATTAATATATACTGATAATGAAGAAGATAAGCCTATAGGAAAATTTGAAGATTCTGAAGGTATAAAAGAAAGTATAATTAATAACGATGACTCTCTGAAGCTCGCAGATGAAAAGATCAAAGCAATATTTCCTAAAACAAAGGATGGATTAAAATTAGAATCACAAACAAGTAGTCCTAATAATGGAAATATAGTATTTGTATCAGGAACTAGATATATTAATAATATACCATTTGATGATAACCATGCTCAAATCGGCTTCAATATAGAAACATCTAAGATAACTAATTTAAACTATAGATGGTACGATGTAGAGGTGCAAAAAGGAAACTCCCTAATATCTAAGGAAAAAGCTCATGATATTTTTTACGATAAGGTTGGTTTTGAAAAATATCTAGTTCAATTAAAAGACTTAGAAAAATATGAAAAAGAAGGCCTAGAGCTACCTATAAAAGATTTACTTCCTGTATATGGCCTTAAGAACTTTAACTTTACCTTTGTTGATGGATTAACCGGCAAGTTATTAACTTATTCTGGTGAAGAGTTTAAAGAAGAAAATAATAAAAATCAATTTACAGATATAGCGAATTCACCTTATATGAAAGAAATTTTACTTATGGATAAAATGGGGATATTGAAAGTAACAGAGAGCGCCTTTAAGCCTGAGGAAGCCTTGCTTCGAAAAGATGCTCTTAAGTGGATCATTGAAACAGGATGGAGCAACAAGGCTTTTCCTATAGAAAGTCATTATGGATCAACTGATAATGACAAAAACTTCTTTAAAGATATTACTAAAGAAGACCCTTACTATAAGTATATTAAAACTGCTATTGAGCTTGGTATTATTGATGCTGGGGAGTATTTTAAGCCAGATGAGCAAATTAGCAAGCTTGAATTAACAAAATGGATTATAAATGCTATGAAGCAAAAAGAATTAGCAGAATACTCTAGTATATTCCAAATGCCATATAAAGATGGTGATTCAATAAATGTAGAGGATACTGGCTATGTGGCATTAGCAAAGTACTATAATATATTTGGAGATAAAAATATTGAAGGGGAGTTTGAACCTACTAGAAACTTTAACAGAGGAGAGTTTGTTCATTATATGTATGATTTAATATTGGATTATAAAAATATTAAATAATATACTATATTCATATTGAAGTATAAATTAATAAGGCAATCCTCTTTGTACATTAAGTTCAAAGGGGATTGCTTTATGTTTAGAATATTTAACTTCGCTGTATTTAAACTATCCTATATAATCATAAAATTTTGTTATTTCTAAAGTAATTATGGTATAATCCAAATATGTACCTAGTTTTAGCAAAAAGATGCAAGGGAGGAAATTATATGAGCGAAGAACAGAAAATATTATTAGAGAGTGGTACAAATGAATTAGAGATCGTAGAATTTAAAATAGGTGAGAACTACTTCGGCATTAATGTTGCTAAGGTAAAGGAAATAATTCCTTTTTCTAAGGTAACCCATGTACCAAGATCACATCCTTGTGTTAAGGGAATCTTTAAGCCTAGAGAAACTATAGTTACTGTAGTAGACCTCCCTAAGTATTTAAATATTTCGTCTGAAGAAGATGAAGCAAGTAATTTATTTATAATTTCTCATTTTAATAAAGTTTCTGTGGCTTTCCAAGTTCACAAGGTAGTTGGCATACATAGATTCTCTTGGGAACAGATGGACAAACCAGATAATACAATCTACGGTGGTACAGAGGGCGTAGCAACTGGAATTGTTAAGATGGATAATAGACTAATTATTATACTAGATTTTGAAAAAATATTGACTGATATCAGTCCAAGTACTGGAATACAGCTTTCCGAAATAAAAGAAATGGGACCAAGACAAAGAAGTAGTAGACCAATACTGATAGCAGAAGATTCTGAAATGCTTTCTAAAATACTAGTTCAAGCCTTAAATGAAGCAGGCTATAGCAATCTTATTGTAACTAAAAATGGTCGTGAAGCTTGGGATACACTGGAAAGACTTAGGGGCGATAAAACAAAGCCGTTAATGGATCATGTATCCTGTATTATTACGGATATTGAAATGCCTAAGATGGATGGACATCATTTAACAAAACTTATTAAAAGTGATGAAGATTTAGTTCAACTACCTGTAATAATATTTTCTTCATTAATTTCTGATGATATGAAAAGAAAAGGCGAGGGCTTAGGGGCGAATGCTCAAATTAGCAAGCCGGAGATTGGTCATTTGGTAGGAGTGGTAGATAAATTAATATTAAAATAGTAAAGTCTTCCTTTGAAAAATTATAATTTTACCTAATTAATTACGTAAAATATACTTATCTTGGACTGGAAGAAGGTTATAATTTTTTATTAGTTGTAAAAAAATCAGCTTAGTAACTTACATAAGTTAATGAGCTGATTTTTGTTTTAATTCTAACACTAAGGAAGAATTTAATTTATTATTCAATTAAGTGTATAGCATCTAATAATTTAGGAATTACTTGTTTTTTTCTAGATACAATGCCATCAACAAAAACACCTTGTTCATCTGGAATATTAAACGCAGAAGGTATCACACTGTTATGCTTACACTGGTATAACATATAGGAGCCCTCATTTAAAATATCTGTAATTAATAGCAAAGTAAGATCATAATCCATTTTCTTATGAACTTTTTTAATATAATTAATGAAAAGTTCTTTTCTATTAAAAACATCATCGATATCTAGAGTAAAGACTTGGCTAATGCCAGTTTTACATGTGAGCAATTGGAATTCTTTAAAATCCTTATAGAAAATTTCTTCTATACTTTGTCCCTCAAGAGATGTTCCAAATTTGAACATATCCATTGCAAAATCATCAATATTTAAATTCAAAATTTTATTTAATTCTTCTACGGCATTTCTATCGATATCAGTTGTTGTAGGAGATTTAAAAAGTAAAGTATCAGATAATATTCCTGATAGCAGTGCTCCTGCAATCCCAAACGGTATGTCAATATTACTTTCTTTATACATAGAATATACAATAGTACACGTACTTCCAACAATATTATTTCTGAAATTAATAGGCATGGAGGTAGAAATATCACCAATTTTGTGATGATCTATTATTTCTAAAATTTCTGCTTCGTTTAAACCTTCGGCACTTTGGCCATATTCATTGTGATCTACTAATATTACCTTTTTTCTTGTAGGATTCATAAGATGTTTTCTATTAATAAATCCTAAAAATTTATTTTCAACATCAACAACAGGATAGTTTCTAAAGTGACTATGATGTAGCTCATCTTTTACTTCATCTAAGTATTCCATTTCATTAAATTTAATTATATTTGATGTTCTCATTATTTTACTGTTATAATTACACATGTTAATTATTTTAGAAATATAATAAGTGTCCTTTGGTACTAAAATCATTGTGATATTATTCTCTTTAGCTAGTTCTATATATTTTTCTGGTATTTCATTACCGCCAGTAATAATAATTAATTGGACTTTAGATAGAATTGAATATTCAATAATATCATATCGATCACCAACTATAACAATATCATCTTCACTTAAATGTCCTTCTAAAGTTTTATAATAATATGCTAGAATAGATATTTTTCCATTAAAAAACTTTCTATCGCCAGAGAGAATTTGTCCATTTAGATCCTGTAGAAGATTATCTAATGAAGTTTCTAAATGATAGAAATCACCATCTATTAAACCCATGGCAATGTTTTTCATACTAATAATTCCAAGAAGATTGGTATTTTCATCAACAACACCGACAGTTTCTAATGAGTTATTTTCCATAAAATTATATGTGGAAAGTATGGATTTCTTTGGTGGTATTCCATTGGCAAAATCATATTCTAAATCCTTTACCTGTACTTTAACATCAGGAATATATAAAGGGGTAGGTAATTTAAAGTAATCTAAAACGTACTGGCTTTCTTTGCTTATTTTTCCTAATACACATGGCGTTGTATTTAAACCAAGTTTATTTTTTAAATTAGAAAGAGCGATGGCAGAAGCCACAGAATCTGTATCTGGATTTTTGTGCCCGAAAACTAAAATAGACATTGTGAACCTCCTTAAAATTCTTATTTCATTATTACTAAAGTATTATATCAAAAAAAAACTAAAATTGAATACTATTCAAGAAATATTATTATTTAGAAAATAGAAACAATACACAAAATCCAAGTATCATTACAGACTTGTTGGATATTTGATGGACTCCTAATTATGCTTTTAATCCTTTTTGGGTTTGATTTTATTAAAATAGCTTCTTGATAAATTAAAAAATTTTGCAGTCCTAGTTACGCTTGGTTTCATAATAAAAGAAATGGACTTTAATATAAATTTCTGAGATAATAATATATTGATAAACCATTTCAATCTTGGATAGTTTTCAATGGAAAGGGCTCCACCTCCAGGAGAAATCTTGATTCCTGTAAAATTTTCTAATATCCCAGGAACCTTTAAAACAACTGTAAATGGCGTAATTATAATTATTTCCACAATACTTATTTTAATGTAATGTTTTTTGTCCTCTGCTAATTTTAAATTAACAAGAAGGTCCATGATGAATATCCCCATAATTAATAAATCAAATTTGTTAATTAAAAGAATGGTTTCTTCATTAAATTCAAAAATAAGGTCCCATATAGATAAAAACATAACTATTAGAGAGAGCGTAATCATCATAATTTTATATATACGTATTAAAGTTTGTATTAAAGGTTTTGACGAATTTGTTTCATGCAAGATACATCCCCCTCGCAACATTTAATTAGAATGTTGTTGAAAATACATCAATATATTTTAACACAGAAGACCATGACATAGTAG
>JAEWHG010000021.1 GCA_023387935.1 Bacillota bacterium | reverse complement strand
TTTTTTCCCATAAATTCTATTTAACCCTCTTATTTAAATATTTTTTTATGAATCATTCTAGGTACATGATTTAGGATTCTCATTATTTTACTGAAGGTATCCTTTCACTGTAATGATACCAAGGAATCTGGTACTTAAAACTGTTTTTACGGATTAGATATTTTTTATTGTGGCCATTTTATTATCTTTAATATAAATTAGTTTATTAAAACCTTCGCCATAGGATATAATTAATATAAAAACAAGGGGAGGATGGATCAATGGTTACACCTCATGAATTATATAAAAGAATTTCTCAAGAGCTTCTTAGCCCTGAATTCTTAACAGCAACAGGATTACATAAGAGCTTCATTCGCGAACAAATTGAAAACCCTTATTTCATCAATGAAATTAAAAGAATTATAAACGAAAATGATTATAGCTGCCAAGCGGCCTATATCTTATGTAAAACTACCTTAGATGAATTATGGGGCACAGAAGCACCTTCAAATCCACTTAATTATATGTATCAATATGCATTAAGCTTTTCCTTCCCAAAGTCTGTAGAAATTGAATTGAATGAGGAGTGGGAAATAGCCGCCTTATATTATTTACATATTTTAAGAGCAATTTGTTATTACGAAAAACTTTCTACATCTGATTCCATGATTACCCGCTTTTCTCTTGATTTTTTAAAAGATAAAGAATGTGCCTTGTATCATGTTTCCAGTGAATATTATGATTTTAAGAAGGCTTTTCTTAGCGAATACATCTATGAAATGATGAAGCTTAATCAAGATGTGCTTAAATATAATACCTTAGATCATATTTGTGGTGTACATTACCTTGCGCTATTTGTAGGAAAACAGCTTTATAATGCTGGAATACCCGTAGATTTAGGGAGGGTGTCTGGAGCGGCTGCAGGCCATGATTTAGGTAAGTTCGGATGTAAAAGTAGTGAAGGGAATAGAGTTGCCTATTTGCATTATTATTATACGGATTTATGGTTCAAAAGCCATGATATCACACATATCGGTCATATTGCTCTTAATCATTCAACGTGGGATTTAGAGCTAGAAAATCTTTCTATAGAGTCCCTACTTCTAATTTATTCAGATTTTAGAGTGAAGAATATTGTAAATTCTCAAGGCGAACTGGAAATGAATTTTTTTTCATTAAAGGATTCCTTTGATGTTATTTTAAGCAAGCTAGATAATGTGGACAGCCAAAAAGAAAGAAGATATATCAAAGTTTATAATAAGCTAAAGGATTTTGAAGATTATATTAAGCATCTGGGTATTGAAATTGACCCTAGCAAAGCTGCATCATCGGTTGAAAAGAAAAAGAAATATTATTCCCTAATGAAAGGCAATGAAATAACGCAATATTTCAAATATATCGCAATTAGCCATAATATTCATTTAATGAATGAATTCCGGGACGAAGCGTCTCTAAGCGAAATATTAGAACTTGCTCGCAGCGAAAAGGATCCTAGAAACTTGCGTGAATTCTTAGATGCTATACAAGAATATTCCACATATCTAACTCAAAAACAAAAAATTATCACCCTTAGATTTTTATATGAGAAGTTAATTCATCCTGAAGAAGATATAAGAAGACAATGCGCAGAACTGATTGGTAGTCTAGTTGCCTTATTTGATGAGGATTACCGTAAGGAGATTCCTGAAGGAGTTTCTCTTGTTCCAGCGGAAAACAGTAGCATTGGTCTATTAGAAGAATATCTTAAGCTTTTTATAGATCCACATCATACGGTTATTCCACTTCACCGCCAATGGATTGGCTATAGTACAAAGGTCTTAATAACTTCTGTTTTTAGGAATTGCCGTGATATTCAAATTGAGGCGTTTAAGAAGGTTGTACTTAAATATTATAAGGAAAATAGTAGCTATGATACGGATATTAAAATATGTTTGTTAGATGTAATAGGACATATACCATTAGCACAGGATAAGGCATCTACATTTTTGATATTTAATTATATAGATGAAAACTATAATAGTTCTATTGATGCCCTTAGAATTGCAGCCTTAAAGGCGATTGAGTATATACTCCCGATCATCCAGCAAAATCCAGACCTTCTTGCTAGGTTGAAGCGCTATCTTGAAATTGAGCCTATAAAAAGATCTTCCGCTGAAAACTATCTTAAGCTAAAAATATTAAGAGCGTTAAAATGGAATGATGATTTAATCAATAAATATTACGAATTAACCTTGAAAGATTTAAGTGAGCTTTCAGACATTTTCTTAAGCAATCTAAAAACTGCAACCAATTGGGTTACAAAAAAAATACAGGTTAAAATGTTAATGGAATATTTCTTGAATCATAGCAATAATGATGGTCTATATACGGCAATGCATTATTGCAATCTTTTAAAGGTAAGTGCTATTGAAAGTGTTAGAAACGGTGCGGGAAAGGCTTTAGTCGCCATTATACCTCATCTACCCTTTGAGCAAAGAAACGATCTTGCTATAGAGTTACTTCGTGCCCTTGAACTTGAAAGCTACCAATTTACTAAATATATTCCTAATTACCTTGGACAAATTCTTCTTTATCTTAAACCATTTGAATTAGACGAAATCATAGTAGATATTGAGCATAAGATTAAGGAAAGCAACAATCAAATTAAGTCCCTACTACTTAGAACTGTCGGTATTATGATTACAAATTATCCCAAATACAAAGATATATCATCTGAGGAGCCTAATATTTATGAAAATAGGTTAAAAAAACTTCTGGGTATTTTACTAAATGGATTAGCTCATGACGATTTGCAGGTTAAGCAGATATCATTTAGCGTGTTAGGAAAAGAAATCTTTGGAAGTAGTTGCTTGAGCCTAGAAGAAAAATATCGTATTTTCCAATCAACTGCAAAGAAAATTCTTACTTTAATTGCAGATTCAGAGGAAAATCAACTGTTGTTTTTAACAAATTCTTCGAGTCTTAACCATATTTACCGCTTTATTGCTGACTACAGTTTCCAATTTACCCCTATTGTTGTTAGGGTTCCTTCTAGGGTGGCTCTGTTTCCTGGAACCTTTGACCCTTTTACTCTAGGTCATAAGGAAATATGTAGAGCTATACGGAATAATGGCTTTGAAGTATATCTAGCAGTCGATGAATTTTCTTGGTCTAAGCGTACTCAGCCCCATTTGATTAGAAAAAATATAATTAATATGTCCATTGCTGAGGAAATGGATATTTATCTATATCCTGAGGATTTTCCAATTAACATTGCTAATCCTGCAGATTTGAAACTACTTCAAAACAATCTTCATAGCGATCAAGTTTTTATTGTTGTAGGAAGTGATGTTATTCTAAATGCATCAGCATATCAAGGAACTCCTACGTCCTATTCTATCCAGCAGTTTCCACATATTATTTTTGAAAGAAAGGATAGCCATAGTACTCAGGAAGAGGATACCTTGAAAAATGCATTAAACTGTATTCATAATGAGGTGATTAGACTTAATATTCCTCCTCAATATGAAGAAATAAGTTCAACACAAATAAGAAACTATATTGATAAAAATAGAGATATTTCTAATTTAATTGATCCTCTAGCTCAAAAGTATATCTACGAAAACAATTTATATCGTCGTGAGCCTCAATTTAAATCTATTGTTCAAACCATATCCATCAATGTGGAAATAGTTTCTCAGCCGTATGAGTATCTATTGCAACAGCTTGTTTCTACTTTCCATTCTGGCTCTAATGAAGCATATGAAAATATCAAAAAAACTTTATCAAAGCCTGATGGTAAGCTTGTTGTGATTAGTGATATAAATGATAAGGGCAAATTATTAGCATATTCTGCTATACATTGGACTCCATCCGATGAAATCTACAATAAGTTCAAAGACATTAAAGTAACAGAATCCATTCGAAATCAATACAGAGGAAGAATTATTTCTTTAGATGGATTTTTTGTTGAACCTACTACTAATATCCATAAAATGCTTCAAATCATATTAACAGAAACTCTTGCATATTGTCTTAAGAAAGATTACGGTTATGCTGTTTATCAGAATAATATTCACTATGATCAAAATGTAAGTTTACTTAACCTACTTAAGCTCCACGGATTTGTCAATATTCCATACGAAGGAAAAAGTCCTATATTATCCGTTGATATGACGAATCCTTGTAGCTTAACTTTAGATCTTGAAACTATAATAAAAGAGCCATTTAGAAGCAACGTAGCTGTAAAGAAAATAATTCGCAAGACAAGGATTCGTTTGCAGAATGCCTTGGTTAATCTATATCCTGGAAATTTAGTCCTTTCATTTGATAGAGAGGTGATAGACCAGACCCTTGCTAAGAAAATTTGCCTAGAAAACAATGTATCCTTAATACCTACAGAGCCCCGAAAATTAGGCCCATTAATGTGCGTACCCTTTGGGAATATTTTAAATCGTGCTATAGTACCGAATACTGTTACTAAATCACTGCATGTTGAAAAGCTATTTGAACCTAATATGAATGATTTTGCTATCGGAGCTTACCCATATTATCTCGATCTGGCTAATCAGATTAAAATGATTAAATCCTTTAATCGACCTGTTATTTTAGTAGATGATCTATTAAATAAAGGGTATCGGATCAAGGGTATAGATCCTCTGCTAAAGGAGCAAGAGGTCGATGTTCGCAAAATTATAGTCGCTATATTGTCTGGTAAGGGAAAGGAATTGATGGATATTCAAAATCGAGAGGTGGATTCTGCATATTTTATACCGAAACTTCGCCTTTGGTTCAATGAAAACCTGCTCTATCCTTTTATTGGAGGGGATACATTATGGAGAGGGGTTTATCCAGAAAAAAATCTACTTTCCTCTGTTAATTTAATATTACCCTATACGTCTCCTCATTTTATTAAGGGAGTGACAAATCGTTCTGTTTACGAGCTTTCTGAAGTTTCAATCATAAATGCCATGGATATTTTACAGGTTATTGAAGAGGAATACCAAAAATTTAATGAGAGAAAGCTAACCTTATCCTTATTAAGTGATGTATTCCTGTTCCCTAGGTATCCAGATCCAGGAGAAAACATGTCCTACGATTTAAGTATCAATCCTTCTAGCTACTTGAAGAATGATCTGGAGCTTCTAAGAAAGCTTGAGCATAGTATTATCACTGGTGATGAAAGGAGGGAATAAAATGCACTTTTATGAATTTAATGGTAAAATTTTAATTTCAATATCAGAATACGAGAATTTAACTAAAATCAGCGAAGAGGAAGCTTCTAATGAAAGTGGGATGATTTATCTTTTGAAAAATATCGACCCTATTAAATCTAGAAGAAGCTTTGCAGTGTCCCATCCATCTCTATTTTTTAATAATGATGAGGGACTTAACCTCTTAAAGCTAAACAATGATCCAGTCCACCGAATATCTAAGTGGATTGTAGATAAAATTGAAAAGGGACAAATTACTGGGATTAACACGGCTTATGATAATTGGCAGGAAGCTCTAAATCATTCTTTGCCCAAAAAATGGCGTATTCATATTGCTGGTTTAGGAGATGTAGGAGGAACCTTATTAATAGGCCTTAGGCTTTTAGGGGGAGACTGTATAGAGGAAATCGGTATTTACGATAAAGACCCTAGTAAACTTAAACGCTTTGAATTTGAGATTAATCAAATAAACAGTATCGGTACTCCTAATCTTCCGCCTGTAAAAATTCTACAGGAAGACCAGGTTTTTAACTGCGACCTATTTGCCTTTTGTATTGCCGCTAGAGTTCCGCCTATTGGTGAAGAAAAGGTTGATGTTAGAATGGTTCAGCTAGAGGGGAATTCAAAAATTATTAATTTGTATGGAAAATTGGCGAGAGAAACTAGATTTAAAGGTGTTTTCGCAGTAGTTTCCGACCCTGTAGATCTTCTATGTAAGTCTGTATATCTTGCCAGTAATACGGACTTACATGGAAATATGGACTTGCAAGGACTATGTCCTGAGCAAATTAGAGGATACGGTCTAGGCGTTATGAACGCACGGGCTTTATATTACGCTAATAAAGAGGAAGCTACTCGTCATTTTGCTACAGAGGGAAGATCCTTCGGTCCCCATGGTGAAGATTTAGTAATTGCAGATAGTATAGAAAATTATAATGAATCTCTTTCACTCCTTTTAACAGAGAAAACAAGAACCGCTAATTTAGAGCTTAGAAAAGTTGGATTTAAGCCCTATATCGCTCCTGCTCTATCCTCTGGTGCCTTGTCTATAATCGCAACTATAAAAGGAGAATGGCATTATAGCGCTACCTTTATGGGAGGTGTTTATATGGGGTCTAAAAATCGCCTAACACAGGCGGGCACAGAGCTTGAAATATTAGATCTACCTGATTCTTTATATTTTAGATTGGAAAATACATATAATAAATTGGGGGCTATTTTATGATTTACCTATTAATGCCGAATAAACCTTCTACCCAGTTGAAAATAATGGTTGAAGCTGCTATTAAAGGTAAAGAATTTGTAACTATTCAGAACTCAAAGGAACTTCCTGACTTAAGAAATAAGAAAATCCTGTTTGCTGTGGATATTGATTGCTCTGGAGTAAATATTACTCTTTTAGAAATGTTGTCTGTGTTATCAAGCAGAGGAAAGGATGCTTTAATAGGCTCCACAGGTGCATTAATAATTCATAGTAGTACAGAGCTATATACAAAAGCTATGGGCGCTAATATTATATTTCTGGCTAATGAACTCGGCTGTAGCTTTATTGGTCATCCACTGGTTGAGGCTACAGGTGAGCTTAAAAATTTTAGAACATGGCAAAAGAATATGGACTTAACGCTAGAGGAAATATCCTTAGAGCTTTCAAACAGATTAGTTAATCGACTAGTTCATCATAAGCCTATAAAACTAGAAAACCCTAAATTAGCCTATCTACACTCAAGCTCTAGGGCTACATCTAATACGCTACGGCTATGGCAAATGGTTGAAGGCTGCCTTGATGGTTGGTCTATAGAAGAGGTTCATGTTAAAAATGGATCCGTTTTTGATTGTTTCGGATGCTCCTATAAGGCCTGTTTGGAATATGGTAAGAAAAACAGCTGCTTTTATGGAGATATTATGACGGATAAAATTACTTCTATTATAGGGGCTGCTGATATTTTAGTATGGATTTGTCCAAATTATAATGATTCTATTTCATCAAATCTAATCGCAGTAATCAATAGACTTACAACTCTTTATAGGCAAATGAGCTTCCACAATAAAATGATCTTTGGTGTTATCGTATCTGGAAATTCTGGTAGTGATTCTATTGCAAAGCAGCTAATAGGCGCTTTAAATATCAACAAAGGATTCTACTT
>JAEWHG010000181.1 GCA_023387935.1 Bacillota bacterium | reverse complement strand
TCTGTTGAATATTAAAGTAAATATGGAAAAAATACTATGTATGACAAGTTCCATCAATTCGATATTTTCTAGGTATACTACAAGGGATGCGAAAGAATAGGTAGGAGGCGGCATAATTTAAGGAGGGAATCTATGGGCATAAATGGTATAAACAATGTAGATCCAGAAATTACGAAACTCATTATTGATCACATAGATGGTGTGGTTATTACTGATGCTCAGGGAAGATATGTCTACGTGAATGATACTTGGTCTGAGATGATGGGTGGAATAAGGCTGGAGGATGTAAAAGGAAAATATGTGAAGGATGTAATCCCAGATACTAAAATTGACTTCGTTCTTAAAACTGGGAAGCCAATTACAGGACATGTGATTATAGCAAAGGGACCATCTAAGACAAAATCATTTTCCACATATATCCCTATTTTTAATAAACAAGGAAAATTAGTAGCAGGATTCATTCATGTAATTATAAAAGGCATGGAAAATGCCATTGATTTTTCATTTAGAATTAATAGTATGGCCACACAGCTAGAATATTATCAAGAAGAATTAAAGAAGATTAGAGGTGCTAAATATACCATTGATAATATTGTAGGGAATAGTCCGGAAATTCAAGAATTAAAAAGAAAGATTATTCAAGCTTCCAGAACGAATTCTACTGTTTTAATAGAAGGAGAAACTGGCGTAGGAAAGGAATTAGTAGCCCATTCCATCCATGACCTAAGTAATAGAGATTCATTTCCTTTCATAAAAGTAAATTGCTCTGCCATACCGAGAGAACTTTTAGAGTCTGAATTTTTTGGATATGAAGAAGGTGCATTTACAGGAGCTAAAAAGGGTGGAAAAGAAGGTAGATTTGAAATGGCTAATAAAGGAAGTTTGTTTCTCGATGAAATCAACCAGCTCCCTTTATTTTCTCAACCTAAATTATTAAGAGCATTACAGGAAAAGGAAATTGAAAGAGTAGGTGGTAAAGGAAGCATCCCTGTTGATGTACGAGTGATAGCTGCTGCCAATGTCAATCTAGAGAAGATGATAGAGGAGAAAAAGTTTAGAAGTGATTTATTTTATAGATTAAATGTAGTGAAGATTACGATACCGCCTCTAAGAAAAAGGAAGGAAGATATCCCTTTGATTGTAGAAAACTTAATAGAAAAATTAAATTTTCAGTTAGGAATGAAAATTCCTGGGATATCAGAGGATGCTAAAATAAAGCTTACAGAAGTAGATTATGACTGGCCTGGAAATATAAGAGAATTACAAAATATAGTAGAAAGAGCTATGAATAGTTCATGGGGGGAAACTTTGGAATGGATTCACTTTAAGGATTATTTTAGAAGTAAAAATCTTAAATTTATTGACAAAGTCAGTGAAAATAATATGTCAAAGATTAAAGATATAAAGGCTGAGCTAGAGAAAGAGACGATTATCAATGCATTAGATAATTGCAAAACCAAAGCAGAGGCTGCAAAAAAATTAGGGATATCTAGGACAGCTTTTTATAAAAAATTAAAAAAATATGAAATAAAAAATTAAGTGTGTGTAACCTTAAGTTTGCATGTAAACTTAAGGTTACATTGTAATAAAATATTGTTTTTTCACCGAATATTAAGAATTTTATTTGAAAGTGTAAACTTATATTTACAATAAAAAGGAAAGAGCTCGGAATTCATATTGCTATAAGCAAGGAATTTCAAGGTTCTTTCTTTTTTTATTTCTGGCATGATAATTGCGTAATAGTATAGTAAATATTCATAAAGGAGGATGGATTAGGTGAAAAATGCTGTAATAGTTTCGGCAGTTCGTACACCTGTAGGTAGATTTAGAGGCGCTTTATCATCTGTAGAACCATATAAAATGGCAGCTGAAGTGATTAAAGAATCTGTCCATAGATCTGGCATTGATATGGCGATGATAGATGAGGTGATTTTTGGCAATTTGATGGGACATGATGTAAATAATATAGCAAGAATGGCATCGCTAGAGGCAGGTATCCCTATAGAAAAACCAGCACTTACTATAGATCGACAATGCGGTACATCTCTTAATGCCATTGCATTAGGGGCAATGATGATTCAATTGGGAGAAGCTAAAGTAATTGTTGCTGGAGGAGTTGAAAGTGATTCTCGTAGACCGTATACCATGCTGAAACAGGAAGCAGGGTACTCCCATACACCTCCTAAATTCAGCCATGACCTGAGACTTTCACCGGAACATATAGGGAATCCCAATATGGGTATCACTGCTGAGAATCTTGCTAACATGTATCAGCTTACAAGAGAAGAATTAGATGCCTATTCCTATAATAGCCATAAAAAAGCTGCTTTAGCAGAAGAAAAAGGTAAATTCACAGAACAGATTTTACCTATAGAAGTTGATAAGGGAAAAGGTAAAAAAGAAATGGTTTCAAAAGATGAAACCATAAGAGAGGATATTAGCTTAGAGGCAATGGCTAAATTGAAACCAGTTTTTAAAGAAGATGGCGTAGTAACAGCAGGAAACAGTTCGCCTATGAGTGATGGTGCTGCTGCAGTAGTAATTATGGAAGAAGAAATGGCAAAAGAGCTAGGTTTAGAAATATTAGCAAGATATAAAGCCTTTACTGCTGTAGGTGTAGATCCAAACATTATGGGAATAGGTCCTGTTCCCGCTACTAGAAAAATTTTAGAAAAGACAAATTTAACTTTAGATGATATTGATTTAATTGAATTAAATGAGGCATTTGCTGCTCAAACAGTAGCTTGTATAAAAGAATTAGGAATAGATGAAAACAAGTTAAATGTAAATGGAGGCGCAATAGCCCTTGGCCATCCATTGGCAGGAACAGGAGCCATTTTAACAACGAAAATGGTTTATGAAATGAGAGATAGAGATGCTCATTTAGGTTTAATAACTTTCTGCTGTGGCGGTGGACAAGGAGTAGCCATGTTGCTAGAGAGAGATTAGGAATAATTAAAAGGAGATGAATGAAATGGGAAAAACTATTATTACAGTGGCGACAACAGGAGCTTGGCCAACTAAGAAAGATAATCCAAATATACCTTTAACACCGGAAGAAATAGCAGAAGATGTGTATCAATGCTATAAAGCTGGAGCAGCAATTGCTCATCTTCATATGAGAGATGATCAAGATCAAGGTACTATGGATAAGGAAAGATTTGAAAAAACAGTTCAATTAATTAGAGAAAAATGCGATATCGTTTTAAACTTAACAACTTCAGGAGATTTAGATGCTACAGATGAAACGAGACAAGCACATTTAAAATCTATAAAACCAGAATTGGCTTCTTACGATTGTGGCAGCATGAACTGGATGCATCAAACAGTATTTTTAAATACGCCAAGTTTTCTAGAGGAGTTAGGCCATACAATGCAGGCCTATGGAGTAAAACCAGAAATTGAAATTTTTGATGGCGGTATGGTCTACAATTCTCTATATTATTTAAAGAAGGGTGTTTTAAAGGCGCCTTTACATTATCAATTTGTTTTAGGTGCAGCAGGCGGTATGGCTGCTACCATAGAAAATCTAGTATTTTTAAAAAGCTTAATACCGGAAGGATCTACATGGTCCGCTTTAGGAATCGGAAAAGGACATGTTCCTATTATGCTAGCAGCAATTGCAATGGGTGGCCATATCAGAGTCGGTATGGAAGACAATGTTATGTTTAATAAAGGAGAATTAGCAGAATCCAATGCTCAATTCGTTACTCGTGCAGCAAATATCATTCGTGAAAGTGGCAATGAAGTTGCAACACCACAGGACGCGAGAGAAATTCTAGGACTAAAATAAAGGAGCGTACAGAGATGAAAATTGTAGATTTAAGCATTGCAATAGAAAGTGGATTACCGAGTGATCCGCCAGATTATATACCACATGTAGAGTATCAAAATCATAAGGATACAGCATCGGATATGCTAGCGTATTTTGGGGATGCTACTTTAGATGATTTGCCAGAGGGCAATGGATGGGCTGTAGAATTTATAAGACTATCCACTCATGCAGGAACCCATATTGATGCTCCTTATCACTATTATCCAACGATGAATGAAGGGGAAAGAGCTTGGACTATTGATGAGGTTCCTCTAGAATGGTTCTATGGACCAGCTGTTGTAGTGGATTTTAAAGATAAACCAGACGGATATAAAGTGGAACCAACAGACTTTGAAGAATATTTTAAAAAAATTAATTATAGCTTAAAACCAGGAGATATCGTACTAGTAAATACTGGTGCAAGTAAGTTTTGGGGAACGAAGGAATATTTATCGAAAGGCTGCGGCATGACGAAAGCAGCTACCCTATGGCTTGTAGAGCAAGGTGTTCGGGTAGTAGGAACGGATGCTTGGAGTTGGGATCGACCACTGCCATTGATTGCAAAAGAGTTTAATGAAACTCGTAATAAAGATATCATATGGGAAGGACATCGTGCAGGTGCAGAAAAAGCTTACTGCCATATAGAAAAACTGACGAATTTAGATGCACTACCAATAACAGGAAGTCAGTTTTCCTGTTTCCCTGTAAAGATTAAAAATGCCAGTGCTGGATGGATTCGTGCAATTGCCTTTGTAGAGGATTAATTTCAGAAAGGGTGCTCCCTTTCTGAAAGATCTTAATTATTTACTATGTTTTATAAAACTAACAATATGGAGGTTAAATAATGGTGAATATAGCTTTTAGTGTATATGCGATTATATTTTTAGCACTCTTAATAGGCTCTGGATTTATTGCTAAAAAATGGGTATCAGATTCTGACGATTTTATTATTGCGGGAAGAGAAATAAGTTTGCCCGTTAATATTTTAGGAGTAGTAGCCATTGGCTTTGCAGGAACAAGTATTACCTTAGCACCAGGTTTTTCAGTTTTATATGGAATAAAAGGTGGGATTGTTTGGGGTGTAATATACTCTCTATTTGGATTATTGCTGTATGCCAACCTATTTTCTAGTTTTATTAGGAGATCGGGGGCTCAAACCCTTCCAGAATACTTTGAAACCCGTTATGATGGCAAGGTCCGAGGACTGGTAGCCATTACATCTGTAGTTGGAATGTGCGGTATTTTAGCAAATAACATTGTATCTCTATCCTCTATCGTTTCAGGATATACAGGATGGCCAGTTTTCTTAATTACAGCAGTAGGATTTTTAGTAATATTAATCTTTGCAACTATGAGTGGTATGTGGGCAACTACCATCACAGACTTTATTCAGGTTACCATAGGAACCATTGCGGTGCCAGTCTTCTTAATGATTTTAGTTCGTAAATATGGCGGTATGGAATACTTTAATACCTGGTTAAGTGGCGATTGGATTAATCAAGGATTGTCAGGCGCATCTTTACCTGGATTGTCTATGAAATATCCTAGTGTTATCACTTTTGCAATATTATTTGGAACAGCATTGGTATGGGGAAATAATTATTATTGGATTAAGATTGCTTCTTGTAGAAATGAAAAGGTTGCGAAAAAGTCGTATACCATAGGTTCGATTTATTTAATTATTGTGTTTATGATTCCATTATCTTTTATAGGAATTTATGCAGGGACTGCAATGCCAGAAGTATTCACATTAGCTGGAGGTAGTATTGCTCATACAGCAGCCTATGGTGTAATCGCAAAGGTAATTACCCCATTCCTAGGGTCGCTATTTATTGTAGGAGCAGCTGCAGCTGCATTGTCTACTTCTTCAACATCTGCAATGGGAGCAACATCAACAGCAACTCGTGATATTTATAAAAGAATGATTAATAAAAATGCAACACCAAAAGAAACTTTAAAGGCAAGTAAAGGCATTATGGCATTAATTATTTTAGTTACATGGGGCATGACATTTTTTCCAGGAGGACCAACTTATCTATTTGCATTTGCGAACGCTTGGTTAACTCCACCAGCGGTACTTCTCCTACTGGGCGCATTATGGCCAAGATTTAATTCAAGAGGAGCTTTCTGGGGTGTTTTATCAGGAATGATTACGATGATTGCTTTAACAGTAACTGAACTGACAGGAACTTTTGTAATCGGAAATTGGACTCACATGGCAATCGTTGGATTTATAGTATCCCTCGGTGTAGGAATTATAGTAGCTTTAACTGCAGAACCTAAATATTATGGTGTTTCTGAATGGAATATTAAAGCCAACGAAAATAATCGAAAAAATATAAAGCTGGATACATTTGATTTAAAAGTGTTAGAAATGATTCGAATCGGACATCAATATCTAGCGGATATCACGGACGGATTAAAGGTGGATTCTAAAATATCTAATGAATCTATTGAAAGGTTAGATCAAGGAGGGTATATTGAGAGGGCTGGATTAGTAGGAAGTAAATTCTTTACTTTCAATATTACTAAAAAAGGAGAAGCAATATTACCTAAATTAAATGAAAATGAAGATCGTATGATGAAAGAATATCTGACTTCTAAATATGTAGATTTCTTAGAAGTTGTTTTAAAAGATTCAGATAAAGCTGGAACATTTGCGAAAGACCATGATATGGGTTCATTACAAATGTCTAGTATGATTTCACATTTGGCTCGCCGTGGATATATTCTTGAAAAAGGTATGTTTAAGAGAAAAGTTGAAATAACAGATAAGGGAAAATCTATCGTAAGTAAATATAGAAATGCTAAGTTAGCTTAACAATGATGTAATACAAACCAAATATTGAATGAGATAGATACTGGATTTTATGGCTGTTTAACACCTTGAAAATCCATTCTGGCTAATCT
>JAEWHG010000082.1 GCA_023387935.1 Bacillota bacterium | reverse complement strand
CACCTACTACGGTATATGGTTCTACATCTTTAGTTACTACCGCTCTTGTTCCTATTACTGCACCATCACCTATTTTAACACCTGGCATTATAATGGCTTCTGTACCAATCCAAACATCATTTCCTATAATTGTATCTCCTTTAGTTTGGAATCCGTCCTTAGCATTTGAAAATATCTCTGGGTTAAATGGATATGCTGAAATCCACTTATGGTTATGACCTTGGTTACCAGCGAGTATAAAGCTTGCACCAGATCCTATGGAGCAAAACTTACCTATTTCTAATTTGTCAAAGATAAAATCTTCTCCGAAAATTTCCTTATAATTTTTAGTGCTCCCATCACCTAAAAGATATCTTACACATACATCTTCAAAATCCTCTTTATGATAATATCCAGAGTAATAAGTAAATTCGCCAACTTTGATATTTGGATTTTTAATATTATCTTTTAATAGATTAGAGTCTAGCCAGTTTTTAAAATTATTTTCCATATAAATCTCTCCTTAGTTATACTGAACTATGATATATATTTTTATTATATACTTATTACTAAATTAATAATTTACTTCTTAACAATCTACTAATATGATTTATCTAACTTGAAAAGCATGTCATAGCGTCTTGCTCCGTTATTGGTGTATCACTTAACGTTTTTTCATTATCGATACGCCTCACCATCCATCTCCATAACTAAGCAATCAGAACCTAGACTGTAAATATTGTAATACAATTGCAAATACTCCCCCTGATATCACATAAAAAACGCCAGATGATGGAAATAATCTTATACTATCTTCTTTAATTCTACCTCTAAGTTTTATTTTAAACTCTTTATAGAACAGAAAATCCTTTATATCTACAAAATCAATTTCTACAGAATTTAAAGATTGAGTATATGTAATTCGTTTATTATCGTAATCATTTAAAACTAAAGCCTTATTTTCTTTTTCGAATGAGATACCTTCATCATTTAAAAAATCAGTCAATATGGGTAATACCATCTGCAAATTCATATTAGTTAATGTAAATTTATCTTTAGTAAATACAATTCCTAATATGAAAACAGGTATTCCTATAATTATAGGATATATAATACTTCCCATTTTCATTAGCTCTATGGTTGGATTTAGCGTTACTATAAAAAATGTACCTATACTAACATACCCTCTGCATACCATAAATTTTCTACCAGTTAATAAAACGATCCCCCATAATACCATTAATCCCGCGTAAATAGTGGCTATAGTATAATACATAAACTTCCCCCTTTTACCAGATTAAACTGCTTATATTAAATATAATCTATAGTTTGTAGAATAGTATTTTATTGTTCCTTTTTCGAACATACAATATCATCTAAATTAAAGCTAATAACCTTTTTTAATTCTTCAAGACTTATCTCAACCTGATACCCAATTTTCCCAGCACTAAATATGATTGTTTCAAAATTACGTGCTGATACATCAATCGTAGTATTGAAACTTTTTTTCATACCAACAGGGGAACATCCGCCATGTACGTATCCTGTGATAGATAATAAATCTTTTGATTTTAACATTTCTATTGATTTTTCGTTAACGCTATTCGCTGCTTTTTTTAGATCTAGTTCATCAGCAACTGGAACTAGAAACACATAATATTTATTTGTTTTTCCTACCGTTACAAGTGTCTTAAATATTTGATTTGGATCTTGATTTAAAACATTTGCAACATCAATCCCACTTATAGCGTTTGTATTGGCATAACTATGACTTTTATATTCTACTCTAGCTTTATCAAGTATTCTCATTACATTTGTTTTATATATCATATAATATTACCTCACTTCGTATTTTCCATCTAATTCGATTTATCTAACAAGAAAATTATAACATATTTTTAAGTATCCACAGAACATCAAATTTCATCCTCCACCTAATTCATATATTGCCTCACAATATCCATATCACTTCTTATTATCTAAAGAATATACTATGGGTAGAATAAGGCCGCTCTACAAGAGAGTTTACAAACAAAAGAAGACATAAAAAAATACCGCACACTTCATTTCTGAATAATACGGTATTTTAAATAATTATTAATTTTTATCGTTATTACATCTAATGAGAAGATTGCTCATTAATATTTTTACGATTTTTAGTAATATAAAAAGTTGCCAAATATAAAGCAATTGCTGATATTGTTCCAATGATATCATACATATCAAAAGTACTATTTAAAAATAAATCATGTGCTATTTCAGATATTATTGCAAATAAAAAAATTAATCCAGATGTTATCACCGAAATTTTCAAAGTGAAACTGTTTTTTAATCTGTTAACAATAATTTCTCCTATCCATATAAAAAACCAAGTTGCAGATACATTAGGCATTATTCCTAAAATAAAGTTAACTGTCTCCACGCCATTTACTGTTGTTTCTCTTAATAAAATAGTAAGCGTCCAAGATAGTATTCCAATAATTCCAAATACTGATGTTATAGTAAGTTTTTTCATAATTATTCTCCCATATTATTTATAATATTCAATTTGTTAAAAGTTCGTAATTTAATACTAATCTGATTTTTATAATAAGGAAATTATACCATATTTTCTATATTGATATAGTGAAATCTTAATTTTTTAATACCGTATTATTCAGTTTTCAAAGAACATAAGTCGTATTGTTAATCTTAATGATTAAGTCTCAATATTTTTACAAGATGCAACTGTATATAATTTTCACTATGCGAATTCTCCCTCTGTCTGCATTGATTTTCGCGATGGATATTTTCCATTAAATCTATCTTTTATTACTTTTTTCAATCCAGATATTTTCAACATACACAAAAAGGCATTGATAAAAAATCAACGCCTCCTGTTATAAAGTAGTACTTAATTATATAAAATTATCTAATTAACTATCCAATCCTTTAGCTAGAT
Organism: Bacillota bacterium; assembly: GCA_023387935.1. Lineage (GTDB taxonomy): Bacteria > Bacillota > Clostridia > Peptostreptococcales > Natronincolaceae > Alkaliphilus_B. Next base: position 42,275 of record JAEWHG010000082.1, on the reverse strand, counting down.
CAACTAAAGCATCATCACAAACTCTGTATACGGTCCATTCATCCATTGGAATAGCTCCCATACTTTTATAGAATTCGATTGATGGTTCATTCCAGTCAATGCACCACCATTCTAATCTTCCACAGCCTCTTTCAATGGCTAGTTTTCCTAAGAACGATAGCATCAATTTTCCTATACCCTTTCCCCTCATCTCAGGCTTTACATATAAATCTTCTAAATATATTCCTGGTCTCCCTAAAAACGTTGAAAAATTATGAAAAAATAAAGCAAAGCTTACGGGTTGATTGTTATATTCTCCAATAACAACTTCTGCAGCTTTTCGTTTAAATAATGAATCCATCAATATTTCTTCAGTAGCCACTACTTCATGTAACAACTTCTCATAATCTGCCAACTCTTTAATAAACTGTAAAATCAGAGGAACATCCTTTTCCTCTGCAATTCTTAACTTAAAATTATCTAGTTTTGTATCCATTACTTTTTCCATATTGATTTCCCCCTACAACTCTTTAACTTATGTTATTTTTTAACTCCTACTAAACTAGTTAATATCATATTCACTATACTAATAAGTATAGATGCTACCACTGCTGCAAAGATATTGCTTACATCAAATCCCCCAACAATACCTGATGTTATTTTAAGTGTAATACCGTTAATGATAAATGTAAATAATCCTAAGGTAATTATGTTAATCGGCAAAGTAAGAATTACTAAAATAGGCTTAATTATAGTATTTACAATACCTAAAATAGCAGCAGCTACTATAGTTGCTTTAAAGCTTGATGCACTCACCCCTATAGATAAGTTTGCTATTATATAGATAGAAATAGCACTTATAATCCATCTTGCGAAAAACTTCATTCTTCTCACCTCCATTTCTATGCTATACTTATATTATATGATAACGAATATGGATACAATAATGTTTTAAAAAATATTAAATATAGAGCGGAGGAATATTATTTGATTACAGTAGGGATTATTACAGCCAGTGACAAGGGATCTAGAGGAGAAAGAATTGATAAAAGCGGTCCATTAATAGGTGAAATGCTAGAACCTATCGGTGGCGTAGTAAAAGAGTATATGGTTGTTCCTGACGAGAGAGAAAAACTAGCGGAAGGATTAATTTATATGTGTGACGAAGCAAAACTTGATATTATTTTTACAACAGGTGGTACAGGCTTTTCAACTAGAGATATTACACCAGAGGCAACCTTAGATGTAGTAGAAAGATTAACTCCTGGTATTTCTGAAGCTATTAGAATGAAAAGTCTTAGTATTACTCCTAAAGCTATGCTTTCTAGAGCTGTATCTGGAATAAGAAAACAAACTCTAATCATTAATCTTCCAGGTAGCCCAAAGGGCGTAAAAGAGTGCTTAGAAGTTATTTTGCCTGTACTTTCCCATGGCATTGGTATTTTAAAAGGTACGGATAATGAATGTGGCTCTGATGTAAAATAGCTCAGGTTAAATAATCTTTTATTAAAAAAACCTAGGATTTAGTAGCCTCCTAGGTTTTTTATTATGAAACATTAACATTCTAGACTAATACATTTTTCTATTCTTCTACAATAAAATCTCCAGATTTACCACCTGTTTTTTTAACTAATCTTACATCTGTTAATCTCATTTTCTTATCTATAGCTTTACACATATCATAGATTGTTAGTCCAGTTAAGGTCACAGCAGTTAGGGCTTCAATTTCCACCCCAGTTTTTCCAGTTGTTCGAACTACGGCCTCTATATCAATTTTGCTATTTTCTTCGTCTATATTAAAATTAATATCTGCACCTGTTAAAATAATATTATGGCACATTGGAATAAGATCACTGGTTTTCTTAGCAGCCATGATACCAGCAACCTGTGAAACAGCCAAGACATCCCCTTTTTTAATATCATGATCCATGATTCTTTTTAGGGTTTCAGGCATCATATATATGCTTCCTCTGGCTATGGCCTCTCTTTTAGTATTCAGCTTGTCCCCTACCTCAACCATTTTTGCTCTTCCTTCTTCATTAAAATGAGTTAATGTATCCATAAGATATCCTCCCTATTGACTGCTTATATATTTTTAATCTTCTATACTGATACGTTGTACTTCCATATCTTCTACAGCAGCATTAATAAGTCCTTCTACATCTAATTTACTTTCAGATGCAAGAATTTTTTCTAATTTAGGCTGTGTAACCGGATGCTTCGGTAAAAATACAGTACAGCAATCTTCAAATGGCAGTATTGATGTTTCATAGGTCCCAATTTTGTATGACATTTCAATAATGTCTACTTTATCCATTGCTATTAAAGGTCTGAAAACTGGTAATTCAACAGATTGGTTCGTTACATGAAGACTCTTTACTGTCTGACTAGCGACCTGGCCAATGCTTTCTCCAGTTATTAAAGCATCACAATTGTTTACTGATGCTACTCGTTCTGCTATTTTCATCATAAATCTTCTAGAAAGAATGGTCATCTCTTCTTCTGGACATTTCTCATTTATTTCTTTTTGTATAGGTAGTAAATTTATAGAATATAATTTAAATTCACCACAATAACTAGAAAGAATTTTAGCAAGGTCAATTACCTTTTCCTTAGCTCTATCACTAGTGAAAGGATAGCTATGGAAGTGAATCGCTTCTATATCTACGCCTCTTTTACCAACCATCCATCCTGCTACTGGACTATCAATTCCTCCTGAAAGAAGTAATAATGCCTTACCATTTGTTCCTAAAGGAAGACCACCAAAACCACTAATTTTATTGCTGAAAACAAAAGCTTTATCTCTTACTTCTACATGAATATGTACATCAGGATGATGCACATCTACAGAAATATTCTCTGTATTTTCTAGCACATATCCTCCTATTTCTCTACTAATTTCTAGAGATTGCATAGGAAATCTTTTATCTCCTCGTTTACTTTCTATTTTGAAGGTCTTAATATTGCTATTTTCATCTATTCTATCTTTAAGCTCTTGAAGTGCTACTTCTTTAATTTTATCTATATCTACTTCAAATCTTTTAGCAACGCTCAGTGAAACTACACCAAATACTTTTTTAACTCTATCTGTAATATCATTTACGTTGTAATTTTCCACATCTACATAAATTCTACTATGAGCCTTGTATACCTTAAGTTTTCCCAAGTCTGATAATGCGTGGCGAATCTGTTTTACAAGTTTATCTTCGAAAAATCGCTTGTTATTTCCTTTCAGCATTATTTCTCCGTACCGAATTACGATTACATTTTCCATTAATAATCACCTCTTAATAATACTTTTCAAGTTAATAAAATGTTCTTTAGTCTTTTCTATTGCATAATCTATTTCATCTTTTGTAGTTGTATACGATAAGCTAAATCTAAGAGCACTATCGATTAAATTATCTTTCATATTTACCGCTTCTAACACATGGCTGTAGCCCTTTCTTTTAGATGAGCAAGCCGATCCAGATGATACATAGATGCCATCCTGCTCTAAACTATGAAGCATAATTTCACTTCTAACTCCAGGAAAGCTAATATTAATAATATGTGGTGCAAAATGATCATTTGTTTCAGATATTATATGTATTCCTTCAACTTGACTTATAAATCTATCTATAAAATAATCTCTAAGATTTTTTAAATAATTTATATTCTTGTCCTGCTCCTCCATAAACAATCTAACAGCTTCACCTAAACCATATATGCCTGGTACATTTTCAGTTCCAGAACGAATACCCATTTCTTGACTTCCACCAGTCAATAGTGGGTTAATTTTTGTTCCCTTCCGAATATATAGGGCGCCTATTCCCTTCGGACCATGAATTTTATGTCCACTAATAGAAAAACTATCAATATTAATATCCTTTAAATTAATTTTCATTTTTCCAAATGCCTGTACGCCATCTACATGAAATAATGTTTTAGGGTTTTTGGCCTTAATAATTTTACTTATTTTCTCTATTGGTTGAATACTGCCTATTTCATTATTAACGTACATAATACTAACCAAAATAGTATTATTATTAATTGCATTTTCTAACTGCTCTATGGATATAAATCCTTTATTATCTACATCTAAATATGTAACTTCAAAGCCTATTTTCTCTAATTCACTAAATGTATTTAGTACTGATTTATGCTCTATCTTTGAGGTAATAATATGATTACCACTTCTCTTATAGGCATCACTTATTCCTCTAATAGCCAAATTATTTGCTTCTGTACCACTGGATGTAAAAATCATCTCCTGATCTGTACAGCCTAATGCCTTAGCTACTATTCTTCTTATTCTTTTTATTTCCTTTTCTACCTCTACTCCCTTTTTGTGTAGGGATGACGGATTACCATATTGCTCTTCCAATGATTTCAATATGGCATCTACTACTTCTTTTCTAGGCTTTGTAGTAGCTGCATTATCTAAATAAACTTCCATTAATTCACCCTCATTCTTATATTACAGGTATTATAATATCGAAATAATCCTACTTTGTAAAGCTTTCCAATACTTCATTTATAGTATCCCTTTATAGTATTTCCTTTATTTCAACAAAGAACGCTAAAATGTCAGAAAAAAAAGAAAGGTTAATAAAACCCTTCTCTATTTAGAAGCCTAACTCTTCTCCTACTATATAAACATTTAAGTCCAATTCTGTAGGTTTTCCACTAATAATAGTAGTTATATTGCACATTCTATCTTCACTTTGACAGTCATTGCACTCTCCCGTTATGGAACAAGGAGTTTTTCTATTTAATCTTCTAGCATTTTTAACACATGCTACTTTTTTAATTCGATCAATTGCAGAAATTAAATCTGGACATATTTTATTAATACCACACAATACAATTGTTTTTTTAGGTCCATAAAACATAGTAGCTACTCTATTTCCAACACCATCTATATTTATTAACTCTCCATCCTCTGTTATTGCATTTGTACCGGATAGATATATATCTACAGTGGCTGCATTTCTTCTTGTATCTGACATCTGTGATGGTTCAACTAACCAATGCCAATAAACAGTATTCCCAGCTTTCATCAAATCTTCGTGTAAGCTCAATTCCTTTACAGACATTGATCCCCCAATTCCTACTGTTGCATCTGGTTGTATTTCCTTCAAAATAGCTTGTCGTGCTTCTTCTTTCGTTTCAAAATATTTAGCTTTTATTTTTCTTTTTTCTAAATTTTTTAAAACCTTTTGAACTACTTGATCCACTATACTACCCCCTAAATGAAATAAAAAAATATTTAAATATATAATACCATTATATACTAATTTTCGGTTAAACTGAATCAGTATGTGTAGAAATTCTTAAAATCTTTTTGTCGTATCGTTGACTTTGTTGTCGAATTTTGTTACAATGATCATGTGGTTATCCCCCTGGTAACCTCAATAATATAATCTCTATTCCCAATACCCCTTTTGAACGGAATCACGTCTTATAGACGTGAAGCCAGGTTGAATAAACCTGGCTTTTTTTTATACAGAAAAGTATATTTTCTTGTATAAAAAAATAAAGCTCAACTTTAATAGCTTCGCTTTATTATTTTTAGTTACAACCGTATGTCTAACTAAATTTAATCTTCTCTAGATCATCCAATGCTAAGGCAGCTTGTACAACTCCTTTTCTATCTTTTCTAGCCACACCTACAAACTTAAAGTATTTTGAATCCACATCTCTCTTTTGCATTTGTTGTGATACCTTTAAAGATTTGTCCTGTAAAATTTTTCTAAACTCATAAGCTTGAGTATTTTCTTCCTCAGGCAATCTAAATCCTACTACAGAATCATCTGAAGCATAGTGCATAAGCCCATCCTCATCACTAACACAAAAGTTTATAGCTCCAGTTTTTCTAGCAAATTCTTTAATTTTATTTTGATCTATTCCATTCTTTACGATATCATCAGCAAATTGTTCACTTAGTTGAATTAGATATTCTCCTAGCATTGAGTCAAATGTGCTACCAAACGCACCTAGTTTTTTACTAACGCTATCTAGTTCATTAATACTTTTCACATTAGCTTCGATAAAAACTTTTTGGGACTCCATCATATCATCAATCTCATCAATAGTTGCTGTTGATTCCTCAGAAAAACTTGCAATTTTTTCTATATTTTCTGCCATATCCTCCGTTGCTTTAGCGGTCTCACCTATACTTTGTGTAATGCTATTTATTGATGTTACTATATTATTTATAGATTCCGTAATATCTTCAAGATGCATCCTAACATCTGTTGCAATTTTTTCACTTTCTCTTCCTCTATTTATGCCTAACTCCATATGTTCTAAGGTTATTCCTACCTGGTTTATTATACTATTAATAATATTTCTTATTTCTGTAGATGCCTGAGCACTTTCATCAGCCAATTTCCCTACTTCCTGAGCTACTACAGCAAATCCTCTTCCATGTTCGCCTGCTCTAGCAGCCTCAATTGTCGCATTTAAGGATAATAAATTTATTTGGTCTGCAATTCCATTAATTTTTCCTACAATGCCTTGAATTTCAGTCATTAATCCACTTAATACTTTTATTTCACTCCCGGAATTTTCTAAATAATGGCTTATTTCTTCTATCGATTTCATTGCACCTTCTATTGCTTTTGTACCACTGGAAACAATTTGCCTGGTTCCATTTGCCTCATCATTAACTTTTTCAGTAGTTGCGGCTACTTCCGTAATGCTTACGGACAACTGCTGGGATAATGCTGTAAAATTTAAAATTTCATTATTTACCCCCAGTGCTCCAGCGGCAAATGATTGAACATTATGACTTAGACCATTAATTGTCTCCATTGAATTATGAGCATCTTCTTTTACATCTTTGGTGGATCCTGTAATAACCGTGGAGGATCTAATAAATTGAAAAACCCAATTTTTCAGCATCCCTTGGAGAGATAACATAGAATCTAGTATATTCTTATGATTATTATCTATCTCTCTTATATTTATTTGATACAGGATATTACCTTTACTATACTCATCCATAATATTTTTGATTTCCTTTAATGCTTTTTTATTTCTATTTGTAACAAATACATACGTAGATATGGATCCAATTATAAAAAAGATAATGCATAATATCACTTCTCTAAAAATCCCCATTACTAACACCCCCAAATATTATAATAGAATAAATCAAACTCATTATTATTTTCCAAAATATTCTTTCTATTGTTATTATATAATATTTTCCTATAAAAATAAATTTAAAAATAATATCCAATATCCTAGAAATTCATTATTTACAAAAGTTTACGCCTTGCCAATGGAAATTGGCCTTAAGCATCTAATTTTATTATAAATATTTAAGTAATCATTATAGGTATCCATATCAATATGGATTCCTTCATCTTCAACTTCAATATGAAGGGCCCCGTCTTTGTATTTTCCTAATACTCCATTAAGCCCTTTAGTTCCATCATGAGTAAGAATTTCTTGTAATAGCTTTGATGAAATTAAAGGAGGATGCCCACGTCTATCCATAAAAACGGGATATACTAAATTAGGATTATACTTCCAATAAGCATCAGTAAGTTTTTCTATAGTTTGGCTTTTTATCAAAGGCATGTCTGATGGCAATAAAAAAAATCCCTTAATACCATCTGGTAGAGATCTAACACCAGCAAGAACTGATGAATACATTCCCTCGTTATATTTGTCGTTATATATCCATCTTATTCCCTTCTCATTTAATACTGATTTGAGTTTATCTGCTTTATAACCAATAACTACAATAATATTTTTAATGCCAGCGTTCAGGAAAACATCTATGGTAGTCTCTATAACAGTAGACTCTCCTAAAGGTAATAGTGGTTTAAATGCTTTCATGCGGGAGGAATACCCTGCTGCCAATAAAATTAGCGCTATATTATTTTCTAGTGGTAATTTTTGTGTTCTTTCTGAAACCGCTAACATTAATTTCCCACCTTCCCATAAATAATTAGACAAATATAGATTTAAATCAAATTTTAAAAATAATCAAATAGTACTTAAACGACTTTAAGTTCAGTGGGATAAAGCCTCCCACTGAACTAAGTCTTATTTATTAATTTATTTATTTTTCGCTACACCTAAAGCTACATTCTCTGGAGATAACGGAAGCTTATGGAAGTTTATTCCTAAAGCATCATGTAGTGCATTTCCTATTGCTGATGGTACTGAAATCATAGGGTGCTCACCGATACCACGAGCTCCGAAAGGTCCATCAGTCTGTGCATTTTCTATATAAATTGGAACCATTTCAAGCGGAATATCCTTAGCAGTAGGTATTTTGTTATCTGTAAAAGAAGGATTTAATAATTTTCCATTCGCTCCAAATTTATATCCTTCAACTAAAGCAGAACCTATACCTTGTAATACACCACCAAGCACTTGACCATCTACTAACTTTTTGTTTATAACTTGACCGATATCAAAAGCAGAAGCAATTTTTAATACTGTAACTTCGCCTGTCTCAACATCTACTTCTATTTCTACACCATGAGCTCCAAAAGTCCATACTAAAGCTGGTGCTCCTTCACCTGTTTCTGGATCAAGGTTTGTTAATCCATCTGCCATATATACACCGTGAGCAATTAATGGGCCACCAATACCCATTCCATTTTCATATACATATCCTCTAGATAAATCTTTAAAAGCAATACGCTTATGCGTATGGTGTATGTGATGAATATATCCATTACTATGAGTAAGCTCATCTACGTGGCATCTTATAACCTGAGCAGCCAATTGCTTCATCTGATTTACCATGTTTGCAGCAGCCTTTTTCACTGCATTTCCACCCATGAATGTATATTTAGAAGCAACAGTATTCCAGTCATATGGATTTTTATGTGTATCATTTTCCCAAACTACTTCTACTTCTTCCATTGGTATGTCTAATACTTCTGCAGCGATCTGAGCCATTATTGTATTTGCTCCTTGACCCATATCTATTGCACCAATCATAATTTTTACACGACCATTTTCATCCATTTGCATAATTGCAGCTGTAGACGTATAACTCGGCATAGCTGGTGCTTTTTGTAGCATTGCAAACCCTTTTCCTCTAACTTTTCCGGTTTTAAACTGGGTTGCTCTTTCTTCATCGCTTTGGTATCCAGTCCAACCAATTTCTTTAACAACTGCATTTAAACAATCCATTGGACTACCTGATGTTTCATATATTAACTCTCCACTTAAAGTACGAGCTCCTGGGCGTAGTAAGTTTTTCATGCGAAGTTCATAAGGATCCATACCAAGTTTTTGAGCTATAATATCCATTTGTCTTTCTATTGTCCAATGAGTTTCTAAGTGTCCGAATCCACGATATGCAGTACTGAACACCTTATTTGTATATAATGTACGTGAATGCAATTCTACGTTAGGAACGATATATGGTCCAATACCAGAATAAACCGCAGCTTTTCCTACGTTTACGCCATAATCCGCATACGCACCACTATCCCAGTCATAATAAACTTCAATAGCTGTAATAGTTCCGTCTTTTTTTACACCTGTTTTAATTCTACCCCTCATACCTGCACGAGTAGGTAATTGGTTAAATTCTTCTTCACGAGTAGATACCAGTTTCACTGGACGACCCTTTGCAGCTCTTGAAAGAAGCGTTACTAGTGGCTCTAAATGAATCCCAGCTTTACCACCGAAACCTCCACCTACATATGGAACTATTACTTGAACATCTCCAATAGGAATTTCTAGTGCCTTAGCTAGTAATTGTCTACATGCAAACGGAGATTGAGCAGATGACCAAATTTTTACCTTATTTGAATAAGGATCTGCATGAGCTATTGCAGCATGAGTTTCCATTGGAACGTGACCTACTGCTGGTAAGCTCATTTCATTTTCTACTATAAGATCTGCCTCTTCAAATCCCTTCTTAACATCACCCTTTTTAGCCTTATTCCAGCTAGCTATGTTTGAGTCTGGTTGTGGGAAGAATACACCTTTCATATAATCCAGTTCATTAATATCATCATGAACAAGAATTTTTCCTTCTAAAGATTCATCTATTGTATGTACCGCTTGTAGTTCCTCATATTCCACCTTAATTAAAGATATGGCTTTTTCAGCAGTTGCTTCATCAATAGCGGCTACTGCTGCAACTACTTCTCCTTGGTATCGTACTTCCTCTCTTGCTATGATCCGTTTATCTATCATGTATAATCCTACTACGTAAGGAGCATCATCTCCTACAAGAACTGCCTTTACCCCTGGGAGAGCTTTTGCTTCTGATATATCAATGGATAAAATTTTTGCACGAGCATAAGGAGAATGTAAACATTTTGCATAAAGCATTCCTGGAAACTCTAAATCATGAGTATACATTGCTTGACCTGTTACTTTTTCCTGAGCCTCTTTTCTATCATAAGGCTGACCAACATGCTTATACTGTTTTTTATTCATTATTACAACTCCCCTCTTTCTCTTTTCGCTGCAGATTTAACAGCATCGATAATTGGAGTATATCCTGTACAACGACAGAAGTTGCCAGCAATAGCTTCTTTTATTTCTTCCTCACTTGGATTAGGATTTCTATCCAGTAATTCGCGAGATGACATTAACATTCCCGGAGTACAGAAACCACATTGAAGTGCATCATATTTAATAAATTCTTGTTGTAGAATAGATATTTCATTACCAGTAGCCAAACCTTCTACAGTTACTATGTTTGCTCCATCAGCTTCAACTGCTAAAACGATACATGAATTCACTGTTTTTCCGTTCATTATAATTGTACATGCGCCACATTCACCTTCACCGCAGCCTACTTTAGTACCAAAAAGCTTAAGTCCTACGTTTAAGAAGTTCAATAAAGTCATATTAGGATCTATCATAGCATTAACATCTTCACCATTTACGACACACTTTAGATTAACACGCGGTTTACCAGAATCAACATATTCGAAGCAATTACCTTTGTTATGCATATCACACATACTAATTAGCCCCCTTTTCCATAAGCTTAATTAATCCTCTTTTAGCAAGAATTCCAGATACATGTAGTCTATATTCTGCTGAAGAACGAACATCAGAAATCGGGTTTATGTGATTCACTATTTCCTTAGCTACCCAATTAGCAGTTTCCTGTGTTAACTCTTTAGAAGCAATCATTTCTTCAAGTTTAGTAAGTCTTATTGGTGTAGGCGCTACGGCAGACATAGCGATGTGTACTTCTTTATTAGAAGTTATACGAACTGCAACACCAGCTATTCCTAAATCATGGCCTTTAATGCGGGCTTGTTTTAGATATATACTTAAGTCTTCAGCCTTAACATCTGGAAGTGATATTCCGGTTACGATTTCATCTTCCTGAAGAACAGTTCTTTTTACTCCTGTGAAAAAATTATCAATATTAACGATTCGACTTCCTTTAGAACCGGAAATATGAACCTTTGCATTATATACTAACAGAGGAGCTGATAAATCTGCACCTGGAGAAGCATTACAAATATTCCCTACTAGGGTTGCACGGTTTCTAAGTTGATAAGAAGCTACTGTATCAGCTGCTTGTGCTAAAGCTTCGTATTTTTCACGAACTACTTCTAGTTCAGCAACTTGATTCACAGTAACTGCAGCACCGATAAACAAGCCCTCGCCCTCTACATACTCAAAGCGTTTCATTTCTGATATACCTTTTATGTCTAGAATGTGATCACACTTTTGAGCATTGCGACGTAGTAATACCATTAAATCAGTTCCGCCAGCAAGAACCTTAGTACCAGGATTTTTCTCCATATACTCTATGGCTTCTTCTATAGTTTGGGGTTTAACGTAATCAAAATTACTTAACATAACTAACCTCCTCGTTTTGTTAAAATATATTTGCTTCTCTTAATTTATTTATTTTTTCCTCTGATAAACCTAAAACTTCCTTTAAAATCTCATCTGTATGCTGGCCTAATACTGGTGCTGGTCTTCTTACTGCACCAGGAGTTTTACTTAGTTTTATAGGAACACCAGGCATCTTAAGTTTTCCAGCTACAGGATGTTCAATTTCCACAATCATATCCCTAGCAATTACTTGTGGATCTTCTAGCACTTTATCCACTGTATTAATTGGACCATTCGGTACTCCGGCTTTATCCAGTATTTCCTGCCACTGACCTGTGGATTTAGTTTTTATTGACTCCGCAATTAATGGGCGTAGTTCATCATAATTATTATTTCTAAGTGCATTTGTCTTAAATAGCTCGTGCTCTACTAAATCATTTCTTTCCATAACTTCACAAAGCTTAGCCCAAAGAACATCATTTCCTGCCGCAATCATAATCTCTCCATCTACTGTCTCAAAAGGCTCAAATGGTACGATGGAGGAATGTCTATTTCCAGCTGGACCTGGTACTTCTCCAGTAACAACATATCTTGAAATAGCATTTTCCAGCATAGCAACCTGACAATCTAACATTGCTACATCTACTTTTTGTCCGACTCCTGATGTATTTCTATATTGAAGTGCAGCTAGTATTCCTATGGATGTAAACATTCCAGCTGCAATATCACCAATAGAAGGGCCAACTCTAGTTGGTTTCCCATTCTTTTCTCCTGTAATGCTCATAATACCGCCCATAGCTTGAACAACACCATCGTATGCAGCGCGTTTACTATAGGGTCCAGTATGACCAAATCCAGAAGAAGCAGCATATATAATTCTAGGATTAATTTTTTTGAGATCATCATATCCTAAACCTAGCTTTTCCATGGTCCCTGGTCTAAAATTTTCCACTATAACATCAGACTCTTTAACCATTTCAATAAATAGTTCTTTTGCTGTATCAGATTTTAGATTTAATGTAATACTTCTCTTGTTTCTATTTAAGCTCATAAAGTAGGCACTTTCTTCTCCTACAAATGGACCAAAAGCTCTTGAATCATCTCCTGTATTTGGCATTTCTATTTTGATAACATCAGCGCCTAAGTCGGCTAATATCATCGTAGCATAGGGTCCCGCCAACACTCTTGTTAAGTCTAATACCTTAATACCATGCAATGCTTGATCCATCTTTATCACCTTCCCTATACATCCATAATTACAGTACCGGTTTCACCTTTTAATGCTTTAAGAGCTCCTTCTAGGGAAGTAATTATAGCTTTTTTACCTGGTCTTCCCTTTACAAAATCTATAGCTGCCATTACCTTTGGTAGCATTGAGCCAGGAGCAAAATGACCTTCAGCTGAATATTTTTCTGCATCAGCAACAGTTAGCTCACTTAACCACTTTTCCGTTGGTTTATTAAAATTAATAGCGACTTGCTCTACTGCAGTTAGAATAAATAAAACATCTGCATCTAAGTCTTTCGCTAGCTTTTCGGAGGCTAAATCCTTATCAATTACTGCTGCAATTCCTTCAAATGTGCCATCTTCTTTTTCGATAACAGGGATTCCTCCACCACCAACAGCAATCACTGTAAATCCAGTATCAACTAATGTCCTAATACTTTCTAATTCTAAAATTTTAATCGGCTTAGGAGATGCTACAACTCTTCTGTAACCCCTACCTGAATCTTCTACCATAGTGTAGGCTTTTTCTTTTTCTAATTTTTCAGCTTCTTCTTCACTATAGAATGGTCCTATTGGCTTCGTTGGATTTTTAAAACCGGGATCATTTTTATCTACGGCTACTTGAGTAACTAAGCTAACTACCCCTTGCTGCTTGCCTCTTCTTTTAAACTCATTCTTCATTCCTTGTTGAATATGATAACCGATGTATCCTTGGGACATAGCGCCACATACATCAAAAGGTAGGCTTGGTGTTAAATTAGCTGCACCTTCGTTTTGAAGCACAATTCTTCCAACCTGTGGACCATTACCATGTGCTAATATTACTTGATAACCATCTTCTATAATATCAACCACATATTGAACTGTTTCTTTTATCGTTTCTAGCTGAGACTCAGCTGTAGCAGGAATTCCTTCTTTTTCTAGAGCATTTCCGCCAAGGGCAATTACAATTTTCTCTTTTTTCATTTGCACTATTCTCCTAAATCTCATAATTTGAAAACATTCAAAAATTGCGACATTTTAACCTATATAGAATTCAGCTTGGAATACCGTATATGTTATTTATACGGTATTCTTCTAGCTGGTTCAAAACTACTTTTACCTACTTCCAATATTCCTTCATATGCTCTTACATTTCGATCTTCAAGATGATCAAATATCATTGGTGACTTTGTACCATAGCTAATATATTGAAGAGGATTTGGATCTAATTTTGCAGCAATTATTTCTTCCGCGCCTCTTGCTAAAGCTAATGTTTGGGCTATAGGACTAACAATCATACTGTGCCCAAAATAGTAGTTTTTTCCTGCATCAGGCCCTACTGCATTAGGAGCTAACAAATATACATGATTGTCGTAAGCCCTTGCTTTATTCACTGTTTCCCAAATTTCATAACTTCTCATTAAAGCTGAAGGTCTTGTAATAATTTCTGCTCCCTTTAGAGCTAACACCCTTGAAAGCTCTGGAAAATCTCCATCATAGCAGATAATCATACCAATCTTGCCAAGCTTTGTATCTACTACAAATGTATCGTTTCCAGGTGTTGTCCATCCTCCTCCTCCTAAACGTTCCGTTGGGAATGGATGTGTTTTTCTATAATTAGCTAAAATTTCTCCTTCGTCATCTATTAGCACTGAGCTATTTAAAACAACATTTTTTTCTTTACCGCGCTCATACAGTGGTAGTACAACGTGTACTCCCAAATCCTTTGCTAATTTTTGAATCTGCTCTGTATGCCCACCCGGTATTGGTTGAAGTAATTCATAAAACTCTTCTACAGGCATATTTGGGGCAAATCCTGTTGTAATAGACTCTGGAAATACTACAAGCTCTGCCTCATACTCTTTAACTGCCTTTTCCAACCAATGACAACATTTATCTATATTAAATTGGACTTGATTTGGCTCCACTGCGATCTGTACGCAGGCTGCTATATGTTCTTTCACAGCACAACCTCCTAATTATCACTTTATTTCTATGTATTATTGATTCAATTCATAACTAATTAAATTTAATAATAGCCCGAAAAAATTCGGGCAATTATTAAATTATATATCTTCTAACTAAGCTTGCTCATCAAATGCAACAATTCTACAGAATGCAGATTCTCCACCTTGGAATTTCCATGGGAAGCATCCAATAATTACTCTTTTGTTTAGTACTTCGTCAATTTGTCCACCTAGGTTCTCTGCATGGATAACTTCGTGTGGTTTTGGGAATACATGAATATGCATTGCTTGGTATACTTCTGGCCATGGATAAATTTCATTTAAGCTCTTACCATATTTCTCCTTCATGTATGCATCGCAACGAATAGCTTCGCCTGGTTCCCAATCTCTAATTTTAGTGTTCATCGGATGGTCAGCAGAACCACAATCAACGCCAATCCACTTAATTTCCATTTCCTTAACCCAATCAACAAAATCCATTGATGGACCAGGATGTCTTAGCATATATCTTCTTTCGTCTGCTTCTGGCTGATCCCAGCCATATTTGTGATATCCAGTATTGATAATTAAAATATCACCTTTCTTTACTTCTACTCTATCCATAATATCTTGTGGCGTATAAATACTAAAATCTTCAGTCATATCAGATAGATCAACTACAACTCCAGGTCCCACTAATTTATCAAGTTCTAGAGATGCAATATCTCTTCCAGCTGTATCGAAATGTAGTGGTCCATCTAAATGAGTTCCTACGTGATTTGATGTTGTAATTAATTGTCCATTTGCTCCATTTGGTGATAATCTCTTAAAGAATTTAACTTGTAGTGGCTCGTAAGTTGGCCATGGTGGTGTTAAGTGACTTGTGTTTTGTGTTAAATCGTACATTTTTACATTGTTCCAGAAATTCATTTTTGTTGCCCCCTTATTTTTTTATTTTTAATATATTGAATGTAAATAAAGCCTTTATTATATTGCTCCTTCTGCCTCAAGTTTTTCTACAAATGCTTCTAAAGCATCTTCGAAACATTTCATTGGAGGTCTTACAAGACCTGCACCTACTTGACCTACTCCTGGATCTTTATGTGCTATACCTGTGTTTATAATTGGTAGGATCGTAGTTTCAACAACCTTACGAATGTCAATTCCTGTAGCTGTACCTCTAAAGTTTAGTACTGGAATTTTATATGTATTATTCTCCGCCTCTGTAATTTCGTACATTGACTTAGAGAAATTAATAGCATCGTCTGGGGTACCCCCTACGAATTGTACGATAGCAGGTGCTGCCGCCATTGCAAAACCACCGATTCCAGTTGTTTCTGTAATAACACTATCGCCTATATCTGGGTTGGCATCAGCTGCACTGTATCCTGGAAAGTACAAACCATCTATAATTTCGGCCGGAGCTGTAAACCATCGATCTCCTAAACCAGAAACTCTAATTCCAAATTCAGTACCATTTCTCGCCATACCATAAACAATCGTACTGTATTCAATGCCTGCTGCTGGATCTAATGTAGACTTACATGCTGGCATTGTTAAGTTTAAGAAGAAGTGATCATTACCATGCATGAACTTTAATACATCAGCTTTATCCTCATCAGAATGCTTTGTCATAACAATATAAGGTGCTAATTCTCTAATAAGTAACGATGTACCAGCTTTATTTCTGTTATGTCCTTCATCACCCATTAAAACAACTTGAGCGATCATAGTTTTTAAATCGATTGGTCCTGATAATGCTAGAGCGTCCTTTAGTACAGGAGCTAATGTATTTTCAATCCACTTTAATCTTGTAATTACTTCTTCTCCATAAGCGCCATATCTTAGTACCTTTCCTAAGCCTTCATTCAAGGTACAATAAGCATAGTTACCAAATGTAGTATTTTGTATAATCCATACTGGCATAGATGCAGTTGTTACACCTGCCATTGGTCCTACTGCACTGTGATGGTGACAAGAATCAAATTGAATTTCACCAGATTGGGCTAATACCATTGCTTCTTCCTCATTAGATGCTAAGCCTTCGTAGATTAATCCGCCAATAACAGCACCTCTAAGTGGTCCACTCATTTTTTCCCAAGTAACTGGAGGCCCTGCATGTAGCACTGTTTTTTTAGTCATGCCAGGTACTATTTCTCCAGCAGTGCCAATTCCAATAATCGTTGGTTGTGCACTTAGAATTCGCTCAAGAGCTTCTTTATTGGCTCTGTCGATTTTTTCCTGAATCATTTCATCCTCTCCTTTATCAAAGTAAAAATTCACTTAGCTTATAAAATCCTATATATTATTTTTTTAGCTTATTTAATAAAGACATCATTTTTTTATTTCCACCAGCTGGAGGTCTCCAGTTTACATGAACAACCTTAACATCCTGTGATTTTAAATCCTTAGCAAAGGATTCTAGTCCTAAATTGATTACTTTAACTTCCTTACCAAAAAAATTGTTAATCATAGTTCATCTTCCCTCCTACTGAATACGATTTAAAACCTTAGATATAAACCTTACTGCTTGTGCATTCGATGGCATAACAACGAATCCTGCATCTATCAATCGTTTCTCTTGATCTAACAAATCTTGAGGATCGCCCTCTGTTCCACAAACTGAAGCAACCCATATCACTTCTTTTCCTTGCTCTTTCAATATTTCCTTTGCCTTTTCAACACTTGGAAGCATTTCTCCTACAGGATCAATATGAGCTCCATATCCTAGTACAAAATCCATTAATATAACTGCAATACTGCCATCCTTAGCTTCTGCTACCAGTCTAGCCTGTCTTCCGGAAGGATCTATCATAGGGTGAGCTTTACCAACAGTAAATACGTCATCTCCTAAATCTATACATGTATGTTTTTGACTTTTATGAATATCTTCTAGTAAAAATTCTGGTTTTAATGGTATGTTCGAATAAATTCCACCTAATTCGTTAAACAATAATTTCATAGCTTCATCACAAAGAGTTCCACCAGTATAAATTCCTCTTAAATATTTTTGGTCTGGTTGTAGCTTAGCTACTTCTCTATTTACGATAGCATCAATTTCTTCATCGGCGAGGTTAAAGCCCAACATATCTTTAACTTCTTCTCCTCTAGCTAATGCAACTGCTTTATATGCTGTATCTTCCAAAGTATATCCTGGAATTCCATCGTATTTTTTAATTGTGTCTGGATCTCCACCTATAAAATCTACAACAAAAGGCTTACCACTATCTTTTGCTAGTTGCAACACTTTTTCTGCGATTTCAGGTGCTGGCGGTTTAGATATCAGAACGATTACCTTTGTTGCATCATCATAAGTAAGAGCCTTAATGGCTTCCATCATCATAATTCCGCCAATATCCTTACTTAAATCCCTTCCACCTGTACCTATTACTTGGCTAACTCCACCGCCAAGTTTTTCTATAATTACACTTACTTCCTGTGTCCCTGTTCCAGATGCGCCTATAACTCCTATAGAACCAGGTTTAATTACATTTGCAAATGCCAATGGAACATTATTAATGATAGCCGTACCACAGTCAGGCCCCATAACTAAAAGTCCTTTTTCTCTTCCTGTTTCTTTCAGCATCTTTTCTTGTTCTATACTGATGTTATCGCTGAACAACATAACATTCATTCCATTATCTAAAGCTTTTTTTGCCTCATCAAAAGCATATGCTCCTGGTAAGGAAATTAAAACTAAGTTAGAGTCTGGTGCAAATTTAACTGCTGCATCAAAGGTTGGTGGATTATATTCTCCACTTGAAGATTCCTTCTTCTGAGTTAATAGTTCATTTACTTTTTCCATTACCTGAGAAAAATCATTCTTTTCATTAGTTAAAACAGATACAAAGAAATCATTTGGCCCTAGTTCCATTATAGAAGCATTTGACAAGCCTAAGTTCTCTGCTAATTCTTTGTTAAGCTCTGTACCCATTCCTACTAGTACCTCTTTGACAATTTCCATTTTGCCTACTTCTTTACTAATAAGCATCAGTGCTACAGAATCATAATAGGTGTTTTTTCTTATTTCCACATTTAAATGCATTTTAGTTTTTTACTCTCCCTTCTATTGTATAAAATTAATATAAAACCTATATAAGCTCCAGCTACTAAGTCAGATCCTGATGTTTCTCCAGTATCAATTACAGAGCATATATTTTTAAGTAATTGTTCTTTATTCTCTTCTGAAAAAATACTTACCATTAAATTTCTTATATGATGTGAAACTTGCCCTTTAGAGGCAAATTGCAACATTTCTGCACTTACCTTCGTGGTTCTATGTGCAGTTTTATTTACTATAACTTCATTAGTTTTATACACTTTGCTAAGATCAAGTTCAAAATATTTACTAGAATATAGCATGGAAATCATAAGACCTGTTAGAAAGTCATCGGCTGATGGAGTTAAACCTGGACCGAAGCCAATAACCTGTTTTGCCATTATTCCAATTCCTTCAATATTTTCTTCTATTAATAATTCAATTAATTTCTGAATTTTTGAGTATATAAAAGTACAGTAATGATTTGTTGGAAGCATCTCTATTTCTTCTTTATTGTCTTTTAAATAGTTGCTGATGTCTAAAAATATAGGTGCAATACCATTGAAATTTCCTCTCTCTAATAGTATTTCTTTTAAATATTCTATATTTTTTAAAGCATTATCTTCAGCTACACCTTTAAAGTCCAATATAGGCTTTGGATCCCACAACTTTGATTGTGATAAATCAATATTAAAGTAACCTTCTCCTATTGTTATCCTTGTCTCGTCGAGCACAAAAGGCATTCCTTTTTGCAATCCGAATGAATATAAATCTTTCCCCTCTGGAAGATTAAATGAAATAGACCTAGGTGCATTTGGGATTTGGCTAGATATAAGAGCAATTAATAAATTATCATCAGTAATAATATTACAGGTTCTGTTAAAAATTGAATGTACCGAACCTAGTACCTGTTTCCGCTCCTTTATTAATTTATTAGTGTTCGCACAAATGCGTATAGCCTTCATAAATTTTCTTTCCTTTACAAATTATTTTCTAAAAATAAATAATAATATTTTCACTTTATAGTTTATTTGAACAATCTGTATCTTTGTTATATTTAGATAATTCTTCAAATATGAGGGCTTTACCTTTATATACTTCCTCTAAATATTTACTTTTGTTTTTGTGAACATCCACTATACCCGTCTTTATTCCGCATTGAGCATTTCAAATATTTTAAAAGAAACCTGAAGATTTAAGCGTTCATTAGGATTTTCTAAATTTAGCCCAGTAATATTTTTAATGCGCTGCATTCGGTAAACTATTGTGTTGTAGTGAGTGAACATTTCCTCAGAAACCTTTTTTAAATTACCTCCACATTCAAAAAACATTTGTAATGTTTTCACAAGTTCGGACCCCTTTTCCTTGTCATATATTACGAGAGGCTCTAAGGTATCACGATAGAACTGTTGAAGTTCACCTTCCATTTCATCTAAATGGAAAATACGATATATTCCCAAATCATCAAAATGTATATACTCACTTTTACAGCTAACTCCCTTACTATAAATGCATCTTGTAGCTTCCCTGTAGCTTTTACATAATTGTTTGGCTTCTTTATGAAATCTTCCTATACCAATGGATATTGAAATTTCTCTTATCTCTTCATCAACACTTTTAATAATTTTATTTGCAAAATTTTTAACTTCTTTTTTTACCTGAGCGCTGTTTTTCATAGCATCAGTTCCATACAACACTATGATTTGATCACTTTTATTTCCACAAATGCATTTCCATTCTTTATTTCTCGATAAACGCTCTATAATTCGCATTATTTTGCTATTTAACTGATATAAAAAAGTAGAATTGTTTAAAGTTTCTTTTACAAAACCTTTAATATTTTTGATAGAAATTATAAGAGCAGAATATCCTAATCTTGTATCAAAATCGAATAAAGCTGCTCTATCAATGGCAAGTTGCTGTTTCTTTTCATCTTTCGATAAAAGATCATCAAAAAACTCTACCTTATGGCGGCTTTCAATTTCGAATATAGAAATCTTTTTAAGAATATGTAACGCTATAACAGGAATTGAGGCTTCTATAGAAGATATCTCAATAGAAGTAAGTTTTTTATTATCTTCCCAGATAGATAAATATCCATAATACCTTTCGTCTACGTAAATAGGAATTATTATTCTCTTTACAGGGGTTCCTAAAAGCTGATCATCAACTATTACCATATTAAGAATAGAATCTTCTAGTTTTTCATCTTTCAGATTACTTTCAATTTCAAGTTTCTTTTCTTCTGTGCCATGGGCTACAGTTATATTAAAAATTTCATCCTTAATAGCAATTGTATTGCCAATAGTCCTAGATATCCCTTCTAATATTTCTTTAAGACTACCACCTCTTAGCATTACTCCAATAAGCTCATTATGAATTTCTTCTACTTTTATTAACATGCTCGTTTGTCTGCTGATAATCTCTGTAAGAACGGGCATTATAATATCTGTATAGGAAGTTTTATAAGGAAGCTCAATGATAGGAAATTTATATATATTAGCAATGTCTATAATATCATCAGGCAATTTTTCGACATATCTTTTCATTTTAATTCCAATTCCTACAACACCCTTCTCCTTAAGCTTAGGAATTAACATTTTAAGTACAGTGATATCTTCCTTTATAGAAAATGCTGTAGTTAGTAGAAATTCTCCTGCATTAACCCAATCAACAATATCTGGAACTTCCATTACGTTAACTTGCGTAATTCTTTGTTCTAATCCCGTTTCTCCGGCTAACACCTTAGAACCATGTAAATCTTCCAATAAAATCATTTCTGCTACAGTAATTCCCAAGGACTTATTCAAGGCGATTTCCTCCTATTTATATTAATATTTTTTATTTTATGGATTTTTATTTTTATGGTTTATTTACATTTACTTTATTGTTGTTTATCTACAATTAATTATATTTTTGTTTATTTTTTAACACCTATATCTTCTATATTCAACAAAAATCGCCATATTCCTTTGTGAAGTTTTCACAAAAAAACAATGACGCCCTATTTTTAATAGGGCGTCATTGTTTTTAAGTGGGGTTTTAATTATTACGCGTTTATTGCATCGCTTGGTAGAACTTTATTTAAAATAATACCAACAATTGCTGCTAAAGCCATTCCTTCTATTGTAAAGCTAATACTGCCTATATTAACCGGAAGAGTTGCTCCACCTAGACCTAATACAAATATAACAGCTGCAATAATTAAGTTTCTAGATGATGTAAAATCAATCTTATTTTCTACAAAGCTTCTTCCTCCAACAGATGCAATCATACCAAATAGAACTATAGAAATACCACCAACGATTGCAGCTGGAATTGTATTTATGATAGCACCTAATTTTGGCATAACTCCTAAAATGATAGCAAATACTGCAGCTACTCTCATGATTACTGGGTGATAAATTTTTGTTAGGGCTAATACTCCTGTATTTTCAGCATATGTTGTATTTGCTGGTCCACCAAAGAATGCTGAAAAAGATGTAGCCAATCCATCTCCAAGAAGTGTACGGTGTAGCCCTGGAGATTCAATAAAATCTTCTTCAACGGTTGTACCAACAACTATTATATTACCAATGTGTTCAACTACAGTAGCTACTGCAATAGGCGCTATAATCATAATACTTTCAAGATTAAATTTAGGTAATGTAAAATTAGGAAGACCAAATAATGCCGCTTCTCCAACTGCTGTAAAGTCTATATGTCCTGTGAAAGCAGCAAATGCATAACCACCTATTAGTCCACATAAAACTGGAAGTACCTGCAAAAATCCTTTTGCAAAAATACTGATTCCTATAACGATAACTAAGCTTACCACTGCCAACAACCAGTTTTGACTAGCCATATCTATAGCAGTTGGAGCAAGTTTTAATCCTATTACCATTATAATTGGGCCTGTAACAATTGGTGGAAAATATTCCACAATTTTTTCGTGACCAAAGAAATATACGAGTCCTGCCATTACTACATAGGTAAGCCCTGCAACTACAATTCCACCTTGCACATATGCTTGACCATACAATCCAGAAACCATCATCATTGGTGCTATAAAAGCAAAAGATGAACCTAAGAATACTGGAACCTTATTCTTTGTTAGAAAATGAAATAATAACGTTCCTATCCCTGCCATAAATAGAGCAACAGAAATATCTATTCCTGTAATAAGTGGAACTAAAACTGTAGCTCCAAACATAGTAAATGTATGCTGCATTCCAAGTATAAGTTTTTTGCCTGTAGGAATAGGATCCCCATTCCTAATTGGCTGGTTTTTTTCAACAGCTGCTTCTTTACTCATGTAATAACCTCCTCTGTATTTTTGAGAATCTTTTAAACCAAACCCCACTTATATTTATTTAAACCATTTTGTTAAGCTTTTGTCATAACAACACGGTTTAGTAAATCCTAATAGTATTTCTCCTCTTCCTTAATATAACTTTGTTTAAAAATTATCCTTTTCTAAATTATTTTTATTTTCTTACTTATATTAAAATTCTATATAAACTCACAATTACCTTTATAATGATTTACCAATTTTTTTAATTTTTACATCTCATTATTAGTTGAAGTTTCACAACAACAAAAATCCCTTGATCCTATTGTATAGACACGCATATAAGAAAATTGATAGATATATATATCTATCAATTTTCTTATATGGGTTACACTATATTCTTTATATTATTAATTACTTTAAAATTATAGACCTCTTGATTTAACTTCATCATCAGTTAATACATCAACATAGCTATTCAAAAGAATATCATCATTACCACAATCTTGTTTATAAAACCAATCTCTAACACTTTTATTAATTTCAGAATCCGTACCTTCTACTTCATAAGGATATACAGAGATTAATTTATTCGTTTCTTTTTCTCTTAATCCAAGCTTTCGTCCTTGAAATTTGTTCATAGCTTATCTTGTAACCTCCTCTTAATTTGTTAATATGCTTTATTATGTATGCCCCACACAACACCTCCTTATACTTCTTATAGTTAAAATATTACTTCTATACTTTTCAATCGCTCTCTTCAACTATACAAAATATTTATTCGACACAAAATAACAATTATACGCAATAGTTGACAAGAATATATATATATGATATTAATATATTAAAATCAAAACTTTATAAAAATCCTCATCCTTAAGGGTGAGGTAGAGGCGCGGTTGTTAATAGTAGCTATATTGAGGTCGGAAACCTATGAGGTATAGTGAAAGGAGCCACCGCCGAAGTGTCAGATACCAAAGTCTGATACTGGGTCTGTATCAAATAGGTACAGGACTGTCATCATTGTATTCGCTCGATACTTTGATGTTGTGCTATCTCACATTGAGCCAGAAAGGAGAGAGGATTGTCTTTAGCTTTGCTATTCGCATATAAGCACCTGACAAACCCGTTAGGTGTTTTTTATTTTACCCATTATTTAAATTAAATAGCACATGTAATATTTAACACAATGTAGATTAAGGATTAATAATAGATAAAAACAAATCTACCATCCAATATCTAATTAAACAACAATAGGAGGACAAGTATATGAGTAATAATTTAAGTGAATCAATTGAAACGACGGACTCAGGCTTTAAAAAAGAAATTAGTTTGTTTGGCGGCGTAAGTATTTTAGGTGGCATAATGGTAGGATCGGGAATTTTTTATTTAGGATCTTATGTACTGATGAGAACTGGTATGAGCCTTGGCTTAGCTTTATTAACATGGATACTAGGTGGTGCAATTTCTCTATTAGGTGGTATTTGTTACGCTGAATTAGGTGCTTCAGATCCTAGTGCTGGTGGTTTAACTGTATATTTAAGTAAAGCATATTCACCTATGGTTGGTTTTTTAAGTGGTTTTAACAATTGGTTAATAGGTGGTCCAGGTTCTATAGCTGCCTTAGCGATTGCATTACCAAGCGCTCTAACCGCTATCATACCTATGGGACAATTGACAGTTAAAATTGTTGCCATAGCTCTAATAATAGGATTAACAATTGTAAATTATTACGGTGTTAAGTTTGGATCAAGACTTCAAAATATTTCGATGATTGCAAAACTAATACCCATTGGAATAATAATGATTTTAGGACTTTTATTTGGAAAAGTATCTCCAGACTTAAGCTTAGTTCCAAAAACAGGAGATGTAAACTTTGGTACAATCATTAGTATGGTAGCATTCGCTGTGGTTGCAAGCTTATGGGCATATGAAGGCTGGACTAATTTAAATACTGTAGCGGAAGAAGTAAAAAATCCTAAGAAAAATTTACCTTTAGCAATCATTATATCTATCGTTTCTATAACACTGCTCTATACATTATTTAATTATTCTATATATAGAGTTATACCTTTTACTGAAATTCAAAGTCTAATATCGAATAATGAATATTATTTAGGTACTCATGCAGCACAAAAACTTATGGGAAATACAGGTAGTATTTTAGTTATAATAGGAATGGTAGTAGCCATGTTTGGTTCATTAAATGGTTGTATATTAGCTTTTCCAAGAATGTATTATGCAATGAGCAAAGAAGGTCATTTCTTTGAAAGTTTTAAAAATTTACATCCTGTTCATAAAGTACCTCATGTTGCTTTAATTGTTCAAGCTCTAATATCTATTGCATTAGTACTTCTAAGAGATTTAAATCAATTAACTTCTTTAGTAATATTCTCTGGAATGTTATTTAATACTTTAGGTGTTTATGCAGTTATGATTTATAGAAGAAAATTTCCTAATTTAGAAAGACCTTATAAAGTAATCGGATATCCTATTACAATCATATTAACAACGCTTATTTTCATAGGATTAATGATTAATACCTTTATTGAAGATCCACAAACATCAATTATTGGTTTAGCCATTCCAGCTATTGGGATATTATTTTATTTGTATTTCGAGAAAAAAAGTAAAAACAATCGAGCTAACTAGACAAGGAGATGATTTTTTTGAAAACAATTTTACATAATGGCAAGATTTATATCGAAAAAAATAATTTTCACGAGGCTTTACTTATTGAAAATGGAATAATTCAACAAACTGGAACGAATGAAGAAATTCTTAAAAATAATGCAGATCGTATTGTTGATCTTAAAGGAAAAACTGTTTTACCTGGTCTTAATGATAGTCATTTACATCTTTCAATCATAGGAGATGCTATGAATACATGCAATTTAACATCAGCTAGATCAATTGATGAAATTATTCAATTGGGCAGAAAGTTTTTAGAAGAAAATCCAAATTTAACTGTTTTAAAAGGTCATGGATGGAATCAGGATTATTTTACAACGGGTGAAAAACGCCTATTAACTCGATTCGATTTAGATAAAATATCTACAGAAATCCCTATCGTATTTGACAGGGTTTGTGTACATGTCTCTGTTGGAAATACTAAGGCTTTGGAAATGTTAAACATAAATGAAAACATTACTGTAGATGGTGGCACTATTGAACTTGGAAGTGATGGACAACCAAATGGTATATTTAATGAAAATGCTGTTCGCTTGATTCAATCAATTATACCTGAAAAAAGTTCTGAAGATAGAGAAAAGGAATTTCTAAAAGCGGCTAATTACGCTCTTAGTGTTGGTTTAACATCCGTTCAATCCTGCGATATAATGAATAAAGATTTTAAGAGCATGATAAATATTATATATAATATTTATCATGATAAAAAAATAAAATTACGGTATAGTCATCAATTTAATTTTCAAGATATTAATGATTTTAAAATTTATCTTGAAACTGAACATAAAACAGGAAAATATGATGAAAAATTTCTATCTAAAGGTGCTTTAAAATTATTTAAAGATGGTTCCTTAGGTGCTAGAACTGCTTTAATGAAAAATGATTACAAAGATGCTTCTGGTGTTAAGGGTGTAGCAGCTCTAAGTGATGAACAATTACAAAATCTATGTGATTTGGCAACAGAACATGGAATTAGAGTAATAACGCACGCAATTGGTGATGGTGCTATAGAAAGCGTTATAAATGCATATGAAAAGGTTATGAAAGATGGCCAAAATGACCTTCGTCATGGAATTGTTCATTGCCAAATTACTAGTACGGATCAATTAGAAAGAATTGCTCAGCTAAACATTCCAGTTATGTATCAACCGATTTTCTTAGATTACGATATGAAAATTGTAGAGGATAAAGTCGGCAAGGAGCTGTCTAGTACTTCGTATGCTTTTAATACGCTATATAAATTGGGAGCTCCTATCAGCTTAGGAACAGATGCTCCAGTAGAAGATTGTAATCCGTTTCCTAATATTTATTGTGCAGTAACAAGACAAGGAATAGATGGAAACCCAGAAGGCGGTTTCTACCCTACTGAAAGGATGAATATTGAAGATGTCATAGATGCCTACACAATTGGTAGTGCTTTTAATGAATTTAAAGAAAACTTTAAAGGAAGATTAAAACCAGGATATGTTGCTGATTTGATAATATTAGATAGGGATATATTCACTGTGGATCAACTTGAAATTAAAGACATTACTGTTGAAAAGACCATGGTAGACGGAGAGTTCGTGTACGAAAAATAGTATTAAGAGTTAAATTAAATAGTTGAATTTCAAACAAAAGGTCTGAATTTGTTGTAAAATAAACATTTTCAGACCTTTATGCTATACAAAACACCTTTGTTTACAATTTTATTCCTTCATCTAATATATTATAAATCATTTCCATATCAAGTGATTGCCTCAATATATCTGCTAACTTATCATATTCTTTCTGCTTGTGTGCCTCTATATCAAAGGTCTGCGTAGGATCATATATAAGCCCTTTTTTCTCCATTAATGACTTTGCAATTTCTGTAAGAACTTCGCTACTATCAAATATACCATGAACATAACTACCGTAAACGTTACCACAACAAATCCCATCTGCTTTTTCTTCCCCATTTATAGTTCTTATAGTTGATACATAATTATCTGATTCTGAAGAAGTTGTAATTCCCATATGTATTTCATACCCCTCAAAATTTTTACCATTTAGGCCGCTAAATATTCCTGTAATGTTATCAAACTGCCCTTGAACTCGTGTGCGAGTTTTTTCTTTTTCAAATATTGTTTCTGCATTTATTAATCCTAATCCTAACATTTCGCCACCCTGCTCAACATTGAATGGATCCTTAAGCTTTTTGCATAGCATCTGATATCCTCCACATATTCCAAATATAGGTTTTCCCTCCGATGCATACTTTAAAATAGCAGATTCAATTCCACTTTCTCTAAGCCATTTCAAATCACCAAGTGTATTTTTAGTCCCCGGCAAAATTATTAAATCTGGATCTTTAAGTTGGTTTATGTTAGATACATATCTTACAGATACGCTATTTAAATGGTTAAATGCATTAAAATCAGTAAAGTTTGAAATTCTAGGTAACTTTATAACTGCAATATCAATGTCGCCATAAGCTTCATTCTTCAAAAGAGTCTCTGAAAGGCTGTCTTCATCATCAATATTAATTTGCATATATGGAACAACACCAATCGTAGGTATATGAATTAGTTCTTCTAGCATTCTAAGTCCTGGCTCTAATATTTTTACATCCCCACGAAACTTGTTAATAATTGTACCTTTTATATATTTTTTTTCTTCCTCAGTTTGAAGCATATAAGTTCCATAAAGCGAAGCAAAAACTCCACCTTGGTCAATATCTCCTGCTATAAGTACAGGTGCATTTGCTAGCTTTGCCATTCCCATGTTGACGATGTCTTCTTTTTTCAAATTAATTTCTGCGGGACTACCAGCACCCTCAAGAACAATGATGTCATTTTCATTAGCTAGACTGTTATACGCCTTCATAATATCAGGTATCAGCTTTGTTTTATATTTAAAATAATCAACAGCAGACATATTTCCTAAAACCTCTCCATTTACTATTACCTGAGAGGTCTTGTTACTCGTAGGCTTTAAAAGAATTGGATTCATTCTTACATCCGGCTCTTTGTATGCTGCTTCTGCCTGCACAACTTGGGCTCTCCCCATTTCAAGCCCATCATTAGTAATATATGAATTCAACGCCATATTTTGAGATTTAAATGGTGCTACTTTGTATCCATCCTGTGCAAAAATGCGGCATAACCCTGCAGTAATAATACTCTTCCCTGCATTTGACATTGTTCCTTGAATCATTATTGCTTTAGCCATGGTTTTTCATCCTCCATATTAAATTTAACTTGCTCCCATTATTTTTTATTCATTTGCAAAACGATATCCCACACCTACTTCTGTCAAAATAAACCTCGGTGAGGATTTATCTTTCTCTATCTTTCGTCTAAGGTTGGCCATAAAAACTCGAATAGATTTTGAATCCCCTGTTTCGCCATAACCCCATATTTTCTTTAGAATATAATTGTGTGTAAGGACTTTACCTTTATTGGCCACTAGAAGTAATAGCAGTTTATATTCAATCGGTGTCAAATGAACCTCCTTATGATCAACTAAGACTACTCGCTTTTCATAATCGATAATTAAATAGTCCAGTTCGAATATCTCGATATTATCAGGCTGAATAGCTTTTTTTAATTTTCGCTCTACTACTCGAATACGAGCCAATAGCTCTCCCATATGAAACGGTTTTGTAATATAATCGTCTGCACCTGCATCTAAAGCACAAATTTTTTCTCGCTCCTCACCTCTTGCAGATACAACTAAAATTGGCACCTCAGAAATCATGCGGATTGATTTTATAATATCAATACCATCAATATCTGGCAAACCTAAATCTAATAGAATCATATCTGGGTGATTACTATAAAATAGCGACATGCCTTCAATACCATTTTTCGCAGTATCAAATATGTACCCACTTGTTTTTAAAGAAAGAGATATAAAATTTAATATATATTTATCGTCCTCAATAATTAATATCCTCAAGTTATCTTCCATTATTTCTCCTCCATAAGTGGTAATTCAAATCTAAATAAAGCTCCACCTTCTTCAGATTTGCCAACAGATATTGTTCCTTCATGTGCTTCTATAATAGATTTGCATATAGATAGACCTAAGCCCATACCTCTTTTGCCATCTATCGTTTTACTAGAAGATGTTACAAAACTATTAAATAATGAACTTTCAATATTATGATCAATACCTGGTCCATTATCGGATACTTCAAACACCGCTAAATTTTTATGTACGTATACATTTACTGATATCTTGCAATCATCTTCCGTATGTTTTATAGCATTATCCAGTAGATTTATCAGTACTTGAACGATTAATTTCCCATCAATAAAAAGCATTATTACTTCATCAGGTATGGAAACGGATATGTTCTTTGACTTTAAAAGTTTTTTTACATGTCGAAGGGCCTCATAAACAATATCATCAACAACCTCATAATTTTTTTCTAGTATAAACTTACCTTCACTAATCCGTGTCATATTTAAAATATTCTCTACAAGATTACTTAACCAAATAGCTTCTTCATTAATATCTGATACTAACTTCTCAATGTTAAACTTATCTAACTTCTCTAAATTTTCAAGTATAACACCGCTAGCTCCAACAATACCCGTTAGGGGTGTTCTAAGATCATGAGATATCGCTCTAAGTAGATTGCTGCGCATCTTTTCTCTTTCCATGGCAATTCGAATATTTTCACGCTCGTTATAAATAAATTCCCTATCTAGGGATATTCCCATTTGAGTTACAACTGTTTTAATAAGTAGTTCATGCTCTAAAGTAAAATTTTCTTTAGAGTATACAATTTGCATTATACCAAGCTGCTTTTTTAATCCTTTAATTGGAATTTCCATAATATCCATTTCATCTATTCTAAATTCTCTGGTATCATCCATATAAATTTCTCTAGATTCCGAAAGGAATACTCTACTACTATAACTTGTGTTCTGATAAATATAATCTATCCCCTGTATAATAATATTCTTTTCTCCAGTAATGTTTAGAAAACTTTCAGTTACTCTATATAAAAGCCTTGCAGTATGTTCATTTTGCTTAGCGATTAATAGCTGTTTTTGAAACCTTTTAGTCATTGTTCCTGATATTAAAGATACAATTAAAAAAGATACCATTAATACAATATCATTCGTATGGTAAGTAATAAGCGTATGGAGCGGAATAGTAAAATAATAATTGAATATAAAAACACTCATTACTGAAGCTAGTATTCCATATATATATCCCTTGGTAGATACAGTAACTACTAAAACACCTACTAAAAATACCATAATTATACTTTCTTTACCGATACCCAAAGTGCCCAATGATAATGATAGCATTGTAGAAATTGTTATTAATAAAGCTAGCTTTATCATATAAATTATATGAACTCGTTTATTTGGATTAATAAAATCACCCCACAATGCTATTATAACATATTATTAGAAATTAAATTTTTTTCAATAAATGCATTAAATCTACTTTGTTACCTGCTACAATTAGGTGCTCTTCTTTTTTAAAAATATGGTCTGCACCAGGTAATGGAAATACTCGCTCATCTTTTTTAGTAGCAAGTATATTAATTTTATATTTAACTCTAACAGCTACTTGAGCAATGGTTTTATCAATCCATGAATCCATAGGAGGAATTTCTAAAATACAGTATTCCGGTGTCAATTCAATATAGTCAAATACATTGTTAGCACTCAACCTAACAGCGGTTTTATTAGCACTTTCTTTTTCTGGATAAACAACCTCATCAGCACCATTCCGCAGAAGAAATTTTTCATGGATCTCTCTATTGGTTTTTGCAATTACATATTTTGCTCCTAGCTCCTTTAATTGATATGTTATTTCAATAGATGCCTGAAAATTAGAACCGATACAAACAAAGCAAATATCAAAATTGGAAACACCAAAGGATTTAAGCACTTCTACATTAGTACAATCTCCAATTTGGGCACTCGTTACTATGGATAGTAAATCATTTATTTGTTCCTCAGATTGATCTACAATCATAACCTCATTACCTAATTCTGCAAATTTACATGCTAAATATCTACCAAATCTACCTATTCCTATTATTAATATACTTTTTTTCTTCAATAACATATTCCATTTTCCTCTCTATATATAATTAACCAACAATAATTTTCTCTACAGGATTCTTCACTAAAACATTATTTTTATTTTCTGCAACTGCCATAAGCACGGCTAAACTTCCTATTCTTCCACAAAACATAAGTATAATAATTATAAATTTTGATGCACCAACCAATTGACGTGTTATACCAGTGGACATTCCAACTGTTCCTATTGCGGATAAAACTTCAAATGAAATATCACTTAAAATTAATTCTGGTTGAATAAAACCAATAAACAACATAGCTAAAAAAGCACCCAATATATAAATAGTGATTATGCTATAGGCTCTCTTTAATACACTATTCTCTAACCTACGCCCAAATATATTTAAATCCTCAGAGTTCCTAACTAAAGATATAACAGAAAGAATCGTAATCACAAAGGTTGTAGTCTTAATACCTCCAGCTGTAGATCCGGAGCTTCCTCCAATTATCATCAATATCATTGTAAAAAGCTTTGAGCTTTCTAAAAGTGCTGCTGTATCGATCGTATTAAATCCAGCTGTACGAGGTGTTATCGCTTGGAATAATGATGCTAAAATACTCTCTTTAATGCTCATATTTGCTAGAAGATTATTCTTTTCTATTATATAAAACACAATAGTCGAAACTAATATCAATAAAAATGTTGCATATAAAACAATCTTTGAGTGCAATTGATATTTTTTAAATTTTAATCTATTGTTATAAATATCCTCCCATACCAAAAATCCAATTCCTCCAATAACAATTAGCGCCATTATAGTAAGATTAACTGTAGTATCTCCACTATACCTTGTTAATGAAGAGTACTCTTCATATCTACCCATTAAATCAAATCCTGCATTACAAAATGCAGATATAGAATGAAATATCCCATTAAATATTCCTGATTTAACACCTATTTCAGAGCTAAATTTAATA
Source organism: Bacillota bacterium (assembly GCA_023387935.1). Taxonomy (GTDB): domain Bacteria; phylum Bacillota; class Clostridia; order Peptostreptococcales; family Natronincolaceae; genus Alkaliphilus_B. Next base: position 9,371 of record JAEWHG010000082.1, on the reverse strand, counting down.
GAAAGTATAATCGCTCCTAATCCTTCTAATAAAAAAGTTCCTAATAATATATGCTTTGCTAGACGTACAACGCCACCTATATGAATACTATTTACAGACTCTCTTAAAAAATCCCTTTCTTTAACGCCAATTTTTTTACGTAGCATCAACAAAAACATTGTAGCAATGATCATAAACCCTAATCCACCAATTTGAATAAGCAATAATATAATACTCTGACCAAATACAGAAAAGTGAGTGTATGTATCATATACTACTAGTCCCGTAACACAGACTGCAGATGTAGCTGTAAATAGTGCGTTAATAAAAGGTGTAAATTCTCCGCTCTTAGATGAGATTGGAAGTGATAAAAGAGTTGCTCCAATTATTATGATGATTAAAAATATAACAGCGCTTAGCTGTGCATAGGTTAATTTGAATTTAATTTTCAGTTTTGATTGCATCTTCCACCAGCCCCTTTATAATACTGAAAACTTTATCTATACCGCCATCATAAAGCAATACATTATTAATACTAAATTCTTTATACATTTTCAAATTACCTTGGCTATTACATAAGGCAGTAATATTTGGGATAGAATAAATCTTAGCTGCAATAGAGCTAATAGTTAAATTATCTGTATCATTATCAGATAATGCAAATAAACATATATATCTATAATCTGTATTAATAGGATTTATTTCTTTCATTGACTCGTATATATATTTTTTTGACTCACAATAATTTTCTACTCGCTTAGTTAATTCGTTTTCTCCATAAATTAATATAATATTTTGTTCTAGTCCTTTATCATTAATTTTCTTATATGATATACTTTCATATGGCGCATCAATTTTATTTTCTATGAGTTTATCAATATTATCTATTAAGTAATAACCTAGTATGAAAAAAACTATAGCACTGAAACATACTATTAGGGTCATGTAATCGCCCTCCTTTAATAGTAGTTTAATGCTATAGTTATAAATTTTGTATTAAGATTTGTTTATTCAAGTTAATATTATGTAAATACAATAATTAATCATATAAAGGTAGATTTTCCTATTTAACAAAAGCTATTATGATGTTATATTTTGCGTGATCCATAATGTTTTCTTATAGATTGCATAATAAATATATATTTTACATATTAAATGTTTATTGCTAAACTCTAGATAAAAGGAGAGATGTGTATGAGACAAAATAAACTATGGAAACTTTTCATTTCAACTTTCACGCTAAGCGCATTCACATTTGGTGGTGGTTTTGTAATCGTTTCCCTATACAAGAAAAAATTTGTTGAAGAATTTAAGTGGTTAGAAGAGGACGAAATGTTGGATATTACTGCTATTGCTCAATCTAGCCCTGGTCCTATTCCAGTCAATGCAAGTGTTATTCTCGGGTATCGAATGCATGGTATTTTAGGAAGTTTAATTGCTGTTTTAGGTACAATTATTCCACCTTTTATTATTATTTCACTCATTTCAATTTTCTATAACGAATTTAAAAGTAATCAGGTAATTGCAATTGCACTTCAAGTAATGCGAGCTGGAGTCGCAGCAGTAATCTTCGATGTTGTTGTTAATTTAATACAAAATGTAAAAAAGACAAAAAATACTCTATACATGATTGTTATGGTGGTTGCCTTTATAGCAACATATTTTTTCAAGGTTAGTGCAATGTATATCATATTTATATGCTTAGCAATTGGATTGATTACTGTATTTTTAAATTCTAGAAAGGAGTGTAAATAATGGATCTTTTATGGACTCTTTTTATTAGTTTTATTCAAGTTGGTCTATTTAGTGTTGGTGGTGGCTATGCAGCAATCCCACTAATTCAAGAACAAATAGTTCACACTCATAAATTATTAACCATGGCCGAATTTACTGATTTAATTACAATTGCAGAAATGACCCCGGGGCCAATTTCAATTAACTCAGCTACCTTTGTTGGACAAAGGGTAAGTGGTACTTTAGGCGCCCTTATTTGTACATTAGGAGCTATTCTTCCATCATTTATTATCTGCCTAACCCTAGCTTATTTCTTTTATAAATATAGAAATTTCTCAGGAGTACAGACCGTATTAGGTGCCCTTAGACCTGCTGTTGTAGCATTAATCGCTAGTGCAGGAATGTCAATTTTAGTCCTAGCATTGTTCAACACTGACTTTAGTAATATTGTGCTTAGCGAATTTAGATGGCTTGAGTTATGTCTATTTATAGGTGGATTTATAGCTCTTAGGAAATACAAATTGAATGCAGTTACAATTATTCTAGGAACAGGTGTTATCGGTACAATACTACAATCAGTTATGAATGCACTCTAATATTTCAGATATCATTGGATCTTCGTTCTTACTTTTATTATAAACATATCGTATTGACCGTGGACAGCGATAATCAGCAAAGTTTAATTGTTTTAAGCTTTGCTTTTTTAATGCTTCCTGAGCAGCAATTTTTGAAATAATAGCAAACCCATATTTATTTTCAACAGCTTGAATAATCGTTTCTATATTTGTTGCTCTAAAAACTACCTGAGGATGTATATCTCTTTCGTTTAGATCATTCTCAAATTGATTTCTAAGATAACTTCCAACTTCTCTAGAGATACATGGTATTTTTTCTATATCTACTAATTTTTCAACATTAAATTCAAGTGGATAATCGTTGCTAATGACTGCAATTAACTCATCTTGTAAAATTTCAACTTGGATTATGTTTTTGGAACTAATCTTTCCCTCAACAATGGCAATATCAATTCTATTATTTATCAAAAGCTTTTCAATTTCAAATGTGTTGTTAATTACTACTTCAAAATCTACATTCTGAATTTGAGATTTAAGTTTATTCAGATATTCATTTAATAAATACTGTCCAACAGTTACGCTACTGCCAATGCGTATCATCTTTTTCCGACTAAACATTGCATCATTCATTTCTTCAAAATCTGAAATTACTTTTCTTGCATATTTCTCTAATTTTTGTCCATCAGCAGTTAAATAAAGCTTTCTAGAAACACGGTTAAAGAGTTTTGTAGAATAATAATTCTCTAATTCCTTAATCATAAGTGAGATATTAGGTTGTGTAGTAAAAAGCCGATTAGCAGCAGCCGACATTGTTTCATTATCTATAACAGCTAGAAAAGCTTCTAATAATTTTATATTCATATATCATTCCCCATTATTTTTTAATACTTCTTTTATAATAACAACATATAACTTAGTATAAAATAAAAAAAGCTTCTATTGAAGCATTATTAGGAAGCTTTTTTTGAAACTCATTTACGGAAAGTTCCTTTCTATTGAAAACATTAAAGGAGAACTTTCCTATTCGTTACAAAAAGAGGATGGTTACTATTACTCTCCATCCCCTAAACTCCCCCCAACAACTGCTCACAAAACTATATTTTTTTATGTTTTCTCAAATTATATATTCTATTTGCTTAACCTCTATTTCTTATACGATACTTTCCCATTTATGTCCTTTATAACGAATTGTAAATAAAATACTTCTTACTACCCAGTCAATAATCATAGCTACCCATACACCAAACATTCCCATGTTCATATATTTAGCAAGCAAAATACCAAAACCTATCCTAAAAATCCACATTGACACTACCCCTACTATCATTGCGTGCCGTACATCATTTGAAGCCCTAAGTGTATTTGGCAGTGTAAATGACAATGGCCATATCAGACATGCCCATATTCCATAAAATACAATAACCTGCTTAGCCATAGCCGCTGTTTCTGCGGATAAATTATACATGTCTATTATAAATGGCATAGCCAGTATTATAACTATATTTAAGCCTATTAAAGAAATATAAGTATATTTAAGAAGTTTTTTCGTATAAAATCTCACCTGCTCATAATCATCTGCACCTACACACTGACTCACCACCGTTACTAGTCCTAAACCGATGGCTGCACCTGGAAGAATCTGAAAAGCTGAAATTGTATTAGCAACAGCGTTTGCTGTTATTGAAGCTGTGCCAAATCCTGCAACAATACTCAACAATAGAATTTTCCCTAGCTGGAACATACTATTTTCAATGCTATTTGGAATACCTATACCAAGTATCTTACGGACAATGTTCTTATCAAACCTATAATTAAATGGTTTACTGATATGGACTATTAACTCCTTATTTCTAAGCAATACCACAATCATTATTGCTGCCACCGCCCTTGAAACAAGGGTTGGTATAGCAACACCTTCCACTCCCATTTTTAGTCCATATACACATATAGCATTTCCTAATACATTTATTGCATTCATAATAATAGATGTTATCATCGTTATTTTTGAATTTCCCATGGCCCTGAATAATGCGGCACCACTGTTATAGATCGCTATAAATGGAATGCTGGCAAAAACTATAAGCATATAGTTGTTTGCATAAGTTGCTACAGTAGGTTCTATTTTTCCAAATACTACATTTAAAATAAAACCTCTTCCCAAATACATTATAGCCATGATAATAATCGAAATAAATGCTGAGAATACAAGCAACTGCTCGCCTGATTTACATGCTTCGTCGTTGCGTTCTCGACCAATATACTGACCTGCCACTACTGCACCACCTGTAGCCAGAGCTGCAAAAATATTTATAAGTAGTATATTTACTGAATCTACTAGAGAAACAGCAGACACTGCAGTTTCACCTACACTGGAAACCATAATAGAATCTGCCAATCCTACAGCAACCGCAAGAAACTGTTCCACTACTAAAGGAAATATTAGCCTTCTTAAACTTTTATTATTAAAGATATATTTTTTCGTCATTTGTTCTTCCATTTATATTCATCCATTCTATTACGTTCACTGAACTCATTAATTTTTATTAAATAATACAAACTTTCTACATTCTATCACTATTTTATTTTTTTTTCAATGTTAATGATTTGCTTATCATAAGAAAAATTAAATAAGAACCTGACCCGTTAACGCAATCAAAGATTGCGCACGGGTACCCCAGAACCTTGTTCTATTCACAATAAAAACACTTTATCCTGAGTAAATTAGAATAAAGTGTTTTTAGATTTAATATTAAATTTTCAAGCATTATTTTCAATACCACGATTATCCTCAAATGTATCTCTAGTCCAAATATATGTGGATACGGTGATGGCAACAGCTAAAAGTATAATCCGAAGTATTATTCTATCAATAATAAATACTACAGAAAATCCTATAGTTATCCAAATAAAAAAAATCGCTTTCTTCTTGGCTTTAATTGGAATGCCCTTACCAGAAACATAATCTTTTACATAGGGCGCTAAATATTTATTCGAAAGTACAAAACCGTGTAATTTTTTACTACTCTTTATATAGCAAGCAAGAGATAGTAGTAAGAACGGTGTCGTTGGAAGCACTGGTAAAAAAATGCCTATAGTTCCTAAGACTAAGCTAATTGTTCCTATAACTATTAATAATATCTTCTTCATTTTTCTGTACTTCCTTCTTTTTATTTATCATTACACCTTCTATTGTTTAATTCTTAAATTCTAGGTACCACAAAAAGTTCGATATGGATATACTGAAGGCTGAGGTACCTGAGAATATTCTTCTTGCTTAGATGAATGATCGTAGGGTCTTGAAAGAACATCTAATAGTTTTACCATGACGCTATAATCACCTTGCTTTACTGCAGCCTCTAATGCATCTTCTACTCTATGATTCCGAGGAATTACTGCTGGATTAGAATCCATCATCAGCTTTTTAACTGAACCTTTATCTTTCTTCTGCATTTCTAATCTACTCTGCCACTTTTCATTCCAATTAATAAATTCTGTGCTACTAAACATATCTATGCCTTCATATCTACTGAAGGTCAATGCCCGAAAAGTATTAGTGTAATCTGCACTATGCTTATGCATAATATCCAGAAGACTCTTAATTAGAGATTCATCGTGTACCTCTTCATTAAACATTCCTAATTTTGCCCTCATTCCATCTAACCAATTACCGTGATATAGCTCAGCAAATTGTAAAAGCTCATTTTGCGCAATGTTAATGGCCTGTTTTTCATCCTTATGTAGTAGTGGTAAAAGAGTCTCAGCAAATCTAGTCAAATTCCACTCAGCAATAGACGGCTGATTACCATAGGCATAGCGTCCGTGAAGGTCTATAGAGCTGAATACTGTTGCTGGATCATATTTATCCATAAAGGCACATGGCCCATAATCAATAGTTTCACCACTTATTGCCATATTATCAGTATTCATCACTCCATGAATAAAGCCAACCAACTGCCATTTAGCTATTAATATCGCCTGCCTATTTATTACCTCACGAAGCAATAAAACATATGGATTTTCATTAGATTGGGCTTCTGGGAAATGTCTTTTTAGTGTATAGTCCGCCAATTTTTGAAGGTCGCTAGCAGTACCCCAGTTTGCAATATATTGAAATGTACCTACACGAATATGACTGGAAGCTATACGTGTAAGAATTGCTCCAAGTAATTCCGTCTCACGTATTATTGACTCCCCCGTCGTAACTACTGCTAAACTTCGTGTAGTTGCAATTCCCAATCCATGCATTGCTTCGCTGATAATATATTCACGTAGCATAGGTCCCAATGCTGCCCTACCATCACCTCCACGAGAATACGGTGTTCTACCAGAACCCTTAAGTTGCACATCAAACCGATCACCTGAAGGCGTTATTTGCTCTCCTATTAGCACAGCTCGTCCGTCACCCAACATAGTAAAATGTCCAAATTGATGTCCTGCATAAGCTTGGGAGATTGGTAATGCTTCCTCAGGAACTAAATTACCAGCAAATATATTGATACTATCATCACTTTGAAGAGCTTTAATATCAAGCCCTAGAGAAGTAGCTAGCGAATGATTCAGAATAATTAACTTTGGTAAAGGTACAGGTGTTGGTTTCTGCGGACTATAAAATAATTTTGGAAGCCGAACATAGCTATTATCAAAATTCCATCCTGCCTCCAGTATTGTTTTTCTATCACTCATCTATTCCCCTCCATTTCTATTTTAATATATTAAATTATTTTTTGTATCCTAAGCCACAATTAATTTTTAATAATATGATATTTCATAAAGTCATATACAATATTAGTGTCTGCCTTTAAGGAATTATTATTCTATTTGCAAATATAGCTATTGTTCTAATTTTATTTTAATCTTTTTATATTATACCCACTCGTTAATTATACCCTACTATATTTTACCTATAGAATAGTCTAAAAAAACAATTGTCTCAACTTAAATTGAGGCAATTGTTTTTTCATTCTCCGTTAGATATCTGCCGTGATTTCTTATACTCAGGTTTATTCTAAAACAAATTCTGCATTTAAAATATAAGTATCATATTCACCTGTTTTTCTGAAATCTATAACTTCCTTAGATATTCGATATTTTCCCTTATCTAATTTTCCATATAACCATTCCCAATTCACTTCAAATATGGTTTCATAATCTTTATTAATAACTAATGCTTCGTCAGTCCACCCTATGGTGTTTTCTGCTACGACATAGCTTTTTTCTTGCCAATTTCCATTTTCCTCTTTTTCAAGTCTATACCAACTTCCTGTTTGAAAATTATTGGAAGAAAGAGAATCGGTATGAGCAAAGACTAACGTTGCTCCTGTGGATGTGTAATCCTTTACAAACATAACAAGCTCAATCGGATTTTCTGAAGAATATTCTTTTTCAAATCTAATCCATTTCTCATTCATATAAACATCTATACAATTGTTACTTACAAATTGATAGCCAAAGTCTACACCAAAGTTAGATTGATTATTTTTTGTAGGAACCTCAGAAGCATCTACAGTAGATGTGACTTCTCCATCCATTACACCACATCTTGCTCTTATACTACTTTCCTTTCCTGTATCTAAATAAAGGTTCCCGTCCACCATTAGCATTGGTCTCAAATCATCCAAAGGTACTTCTTCACTACTTGTGTCTATCAGCGGTTTGGAACGGTCTCCACTACCTGGAGCAGGTACAGTTTCTGTGCAACCTACAATTAATAGGATACCCAATATAACCAACATAAATATACTAAATATTTTTTTCATACTGAAACCTCCTTTCTTTTTTTGTTGATATAATATTGGACGGCTTTTCCCATCTAAAGTTCCCATTTATGTGTCAAAGTGCTAATTCTAAGTACCTTTACAGCTTAAGTATATCTCTAAGTTCCATCAAATTAGAAATCTCATAAGTAGGTTTTATTTCAGTTTCATTTACAATTTTGTTAGGGTTATACCAACATGTATCTATACCAAAATTTATACCACCTTTTATATCAGAGGTTAAGCTGTCTCCTACCATCAATACTTTACTTTTATCTGTATGCTTTATATTATTTAAAGCATGCTCAAAAATTCTAGGATCTGGCTTCGATACCTCAACTTCCTCAGACACTACTATATCTGCAAAATATTTAGAAATAATAGATTTTCTTATTCTATTATTCTGTACATCTCTAAGACCATTCGTAACTATACTTAGTTTATAATCTTTACTCAAACTTTCTAAAAGTTCTATAGTCTCATCATATAAAATAGACGAATTAGATAAATGGTACATATATGATTTGGAGAATTCCATCTCATCAAATCCTGCATTTAACTTATTTGACAGTCTTTTAAACCTTTCAACTTTTAAATCTTTCTGAGTAATAAGTCCATCCTCAAACTCTTTCCATATGTCAGTGTTGATAGCTTGATAAATTTTCAAATGATAATTTTCATCATATTCTATATTAAATTGAATCATAGCATTTTTAAAAGCTTCTCTCTCAGACTCTCTAAAATCAAATAAAGTTTCATCAGCATCAAATATTATAATTTCATAACTCATACAAAATCCTCCTCGGTATAAAAGTTCACTACTTACATCTTCTTATTTCCAAACAAAACCTTAATTTATTAAATATATCTATATTCTCTATATTATAACATAATCTCAAGTTTTCTTCTTAGCACTTCCTATGGATTTTTGCATTAATTATAAAGCTTATCAATTGTCTATAATACAAATTAAGCAAAAGAATTCCCTCAATCAATCTAGCTTGAGGGAATTAAACATCCATATTGAAGCAGCAACTTTAATTACTCACTCTCTTTTGTTTTATCATTACTAAAGTTACCGAAAGAATAGCTATAGCAAATCCAATAATTATAAACATATTTAAAAATATAGGTGTGAGATTTTCCATATTAAAATTAACTAAATTAGCTATAATATTGTTAGATTTTACATACCAATAGGTCGGTGTAAAACTTGCAATATTTAATACTGTTTCACCTAATAAAGCCTGAGGTACAAATACCCCACTAATAAAGCTAGTTCCCATAGCAAAAACATTTGCAACTGCCGACATAGCATTTCTACTTTTTA
>JAEWHG010000048.1 GCA_023387935.1 Bacillota bacterium | reverse complement strand
AAAATTACATAAAAGATCTACTAAAAATTCCTGAAGGTAAAAAAGTGGAGGCTATTATTTCAATTGGTTATCCAGCTGAAGAAAAACCAGCCTATAGTAAAGAAGATTTAAGATTTGAAAAAGTTTACAAAAATAAATACGGTCTGTAAATAAGCATTAGGGGATTTTATTAAACCAACATATATTTACAATATTTCTTAGAATATATTTTGAATATATACAATAGGAACAAATATAATAATATTTCGTCTAATTATATAAATTTAAAGTGAGGCGAATTATTATGAAAAAATTACTTAGAATGAAAAAACTATCAACACTCTTAATTTTATTAATTATGGTATTTACTGTAGGGTGTGCTGTAAATCAAGATGCGAATAAACCTAAACTGGGAAATGAGGAAGGTACGAATACAAGCCAAACTCCTGAAAAGAAAGAAGACAATATAGTTGAAGCATATATGACTGTAATTGATAAACTATATGAAGAAGATAGCGGTTTAAATGGAAATATAAAGTATATTGCTATAGACACATCTAAAATGACAAATTTAACGGAGGAAGGAAAGGTGGAATTATTAAAAGAACTTGAAAGCTATGGTTTTACAGTTTTAAATATGACATCTGAAGAGCTTGAAAATCAAGGATATATTAAAGATTTATATTTTGAAGAAGGAATATTATTTAATATTGAAGATCAACCTATCAAAAATAATTCTATAACGATGGATGTATCTAAATGGCGTTCAGGTCTTGGTGCAATTGGTTATGACAATTTAGTTATAAAATATAAGAATGGTAAATGGGAAATAACTAAATCGGGAGATGCATGGATCAGCTAATCTGCTTGTGGCGTTATCAAGTCTGAGAATGCTAATTCCAATGTATTTTATTGACAGTAAATATAATAATATATATAATCAAACTAAATAGTAAGAAATTTATTTTAAAGAAAGGGCAGGGTATTTGCAGATATGGAGCTATAATTCACTTTAATGATTACTGTAAAATGAAAACTAAAAAAGGCCTTAAGTAAAGGTTTTATTGTTATGCATTTTATTATAATTAATGAGTGGATAGTATTTTATAGCTGTAGATAGCTTGTTTACAATATATCGTTTAATATTAACGAAGTATAAAAATTTTAACTTTTTATGAAATTAATCCTATGTCATAATATTTAAAATTTTATTTAAGTATGTGTTAATGTTATCTTATTGTGAATACAACAAGGTTCTGATCTACTCGTACGCAATCTTTGGTTGTGTTAGCGGGTCAGATTCTTATTTATGGAATGCTATCCTCTCAACTATAGGGAGGATTTTTTTATGTTATTAATTGAGGTTCATAAGATTAAAAAGTATTTTGGAGATAGATTAATATTAGATGTAAATAATTTTAAAATATATTCAGAAGATAAGATAGGGATTGTAGGTAGAAATGGGGTAGGAAAGACTACTTTAATTAATATATTAAGTCAAAATCTAGAGCCTGATGAAGGACTGGTTAAATTATATGGAAATTACTCATATATATCACAGCTAGAAGAGCCTAATTGTAAAAATATAAGTAATGAAATAGCTTCAAAGTTTGGTATTGAACCCACTTGGAATAAGCATATGAGTGGGGGAGAAAAGACAAAATTTAAGCTAGCAAATGCTTTAGATGAAAACAGTATTATAATATTTGCAGATGAGCCTACTAGCAATGTGGATATGGAAGGTATTGAGCTTATGGAGGAAATGTTTGGTGAACATAAAGGTCCACTAATTGTCATATCCCATGATCGAAGCTTTTTAGATAAGTTATGTAATAAGATACTTGAAGTAGAAGATAGTAAAATAAAGATATATAGTGGAAACTATACAGATTATAAAAATCAAAAGATACAAGAAAAAGAAAGAGCAGAGTTCGAATATGAAGAATATGTAAAAGAGAAGAAACGGCTTGAAGGAGTAATTAGTGATACAAAGCAAAAAGTAAAGGGGATGAGAAAAACCCCTAAGAGAATGGGAAACTCTGAAGCTAGACTCCATAAAATGGGGCCACAAAAAGCTAAGGCGAACCTAGAAAGAGCCATAAAAAATGTTGAAAAAAGAATAGAGCATCTAGAAGCTAAAGAAAAGCCTAACCAGCAGCAAGGAATCAAATTGGATGTTTTAGACTCAAATAAACTTTATAGTAAAATAATTATAGAAGGAAAAAATATAACCAAATCATTTGGTAAAAATACTATATTTAGAAATGCAGAATTTAATATTTATAATGGGTCAAAAATAGCTTTAATAGGGCCTAATGGATGTGGTAAGAGCACCTTGATTAAAATGATAATAAACAATGAGGATTCTATAAAAGTAGCTCAGGGGGCAAAAATAGGCTATTTTAGTCAGGATATGAATATTTTAGATGTTAACCGAAGCATTATAGAAAATGTAATGGAAAGTAGCATATATACTGAAAACTTTGCAAGGCTATTATTAGCAAGACTGCTTTTTAAAAGAGAAGATATCTATAAAAAGGTAAGTTTACTAAGTGGTGGGGAACGTGTAAAGGTTTCCTTTGCTAAAATAGTATTGCAGGATATTAATCTATTAATATTAGATGAACCTACTAATTATATGGATATAGATGCTCTTGAAGTAATAGAAGAAACACTTAAAGATTATGATCGAACCTTGCTATTTGTTTCCCATGATAGAAAATTTGTAAATTCTGTTGCAGATCATATTATGACAATAGAAAATCATAAGATAAAAATATTCGCAGGAAATTATAAAGAATATTTATCTGAAAAAGATAAGCATTTAAATATCAATGAAGAAGAAGTTAAAAAACAGACAATAATATTAAATAATCGTCTTTCAGAAGTTATAGGAAGATTATCTATGCCGTCAAAACATGATGATATAGAAGCGTTAGATAGAGAGTACCATGAAATATTAGGAAATCTTAAAAAACTTGGAAAATAGATTTAAATATTAATAAAAAATAGCTTATATTCACTGATATAAGCTATTTTTTAGTTTATGCATTTTCATAGGATTCACTAAATTCAGTTATAAGGCTTTTTTCACGCCATTTACCTTTTTTATAGAAAAGTATAGCTAAAAATGCTCCTATTACCCAAGAAACAAGTAGAGAAATAAATGTAGATTCAGGTCTTCCAGTAGGATATACCTCACTTCTTGTTAAATAGGCAATACTATAAGCAACTGGCACACGGATAGCAATTACATTAATCAGTGAAACCCACATAGGAGTCATTGTATCACCTGCTCCCCTCATAACACCAAATAAGCTCTGTGTTACAGCCATTGCAATATATCCTACAGCAAGGATTCTCATCATACGCACACTAAAATCGACTAGTTCCTTCGTATCAGTAAATATGCTTATAAGATATCGACCAAAGATTAAAATTAATATGGTTATAAAGGTGGAAATTCCAACAGCGATCAGAAGCCCATGTCTAGTTCCTTTTTCTACCCTATCCATTTTTTTAGCTCCAATATTTTGACCAGTATAGGTGGTCATTGCAGTTCCAAAAGAAAAATTCGGCATCATAGCAAATCCATCAACCCTCATAATAATAACATTAGCAGCAATAACCATTTCTCCAAAGCTATTCGTTAGAGATTGTACAGCAATCATTGCAAGAGAGAATATTGCTTGTGTAATACCTGATGGCAAACCAAGCTTTATTAATCTATAAGAGAACTCTTTATTTAATTTCAGCATTTTACGGTTTAAATCAAAGTTACTTTTCATTTTCATTAATTTTAAAATGCAAAGGATTGCGGATACACTTTGCGCTATTATAGTTGCCAGTGCAACACCTGGGACTCCCATATTAAATCCTGCAACAAACCAAATATCAAGTATTACATTCAAAACTGTAGAAATAAGTAAAAAAACGAGTGCCGATATAGAATCACCAAGGCCACGTAGAACGCCAGCTAGAATATTATAATAAGCAAACCCTGCAATGCCTACAAAATAAATAATAAGGTAATCTGTACACCAATCAATAATGCTATCCGGTGTATTGAGAAAAGAAAGCATTGGCCTTGTAACAATAGGACCAATAACCATAATTATTATGGATGCAATAGCTGTAAGAGTGATACATGTACCAATAGTATAGGAAAGCTTTTCACGGTCCTTAGCTCCAAAATATTGTGATACCATAATACCTGCACCCACTGAAATCCCTACAAAAAGCACAAGTAAAAGATTTAATATAGGAGATGCACTACCAACAGCGGCAAGTGCGTTGTCTCCAACATACTTACCAACAATAATAGAGTCCGCAGTATTATAAAGTTGTTGAGCTATATTACCAATTAACATTGGTATTGCAAACTCTATAATCCGTTTCCAAGGTATCCCCTCAGTTAAATCCTTTGGAGCAAATAGTTCATTAAGTTTTGTCATATCCCATCCCTACCCCCTAAATTGCCTTAACTTAAATCATATTTAAGCTATATTAATTATCATAGCTTGTAAATTTAAATACATCAAGAGTATTTATGGTAAATTTAACTAGTATAGGAAAATATAATCACTAAGAATTTGATTAGTCCATGTAATCATATATTTAATAAAAATACTTTGTTTTCTTCAAACCTAACAATATTTAAGAAGGGTTTTAGATTTGTTTGTAGAAAAATATTCCTATATTAATATTCTATAACAAGAATCAATTATGACTGAAATATTTTAAAAGAGCAAAATTAGGATAAAACAATATGTTTTTTACATGAATTTTTTGGAAAAAAATAAATCGGAGGAATGAAAATGTATAAAATGGATCATGTAGGTATAAGAATTAAAGACACTCAAATTTCAACAGAGTTTTACTGTAAAGTATTAGACTGCGAGATTACGGGCGTACTTGAAAATGAAATAAGAAAAATAACATTTTTAAAAGCCGGAGATGGCGTAATTGAGTTAATTCATAAATTTGATGATAATGAAACAAGAAGTGCAGGACAGGTCGATCATATTGCATTTACTGTAGATCATTTAGATGATGCAATTAAAAGATTAAATGAATTTGATATAAAGATTTTAAATGATGAACCAATTCAAGTGACGGAAAGTATGAGAGTTATTTTCTTTGAAGGGCCAGATGGAGAAAGATTGGAGTTTGTGGAGAGGAAGTAGAAAGATTTGAATCTTATTGGGGGAGATATTTGAATGAGAATAGGTGAATTTGCAGCAAAGTATAATCTTACTATTGATACAATTCGTCATTATATGGATATAGAACTTCTTCTTCCAGAAAAAAAAGGTGGCCATTATTTCTTTGGAAAGAAAGAGGAAGAAGACTTAAAGGAAATTTTAGATTTAAAAGAATTAAAGTTTACCCTTTCAGAAATCCAAAGAATAGTTATATATTCTAGATTATCTCAGGTAAGAACCAAAGAGGATAAAAACTACATTAGAAATATTTTATTAGATAAGAAAAATGCATTGGATGAAGAAAAACTAGAAATTCAAAATGCATTAGAGATATTAAAAAACAAGATTAATGAAATTGATCATATAGATATTATAGAGAAAAAGAAAGAACATACTGAAATTAAGATGGGCGTGCCTTTGACATTCCTTCAGAACCTTAGCTGTCCAAACTGTGATATACCATTAGAATTAGAAGATGGAAAGATTACAAGTAATATGATAATGGAAGGGTATTTTAGGTGTAATTGTGGTTATAGCGGTAATGTAAAAAATGGAATTTATATATCCTTAGACGATGAGGATGAAAAAAAGATTCAAAAAGAAAATGTAGATAGTAAAGTAAAACCAGCCACCACCTTGGGTGAATATGTGGAAGGAACAGAGGCATCGCTGATTAATCATATCTATAAATCCATAGATTCGACTATTGGTTTTATAGATATAGATACTTTAGATAATAAAATAATACTGGAGCTTGGAACTGGTTCGGGTTTTTTTATTAGGCAATTTCTATCTTATGTAAAGCCAAATAATACTTATATAGTAACGGATCATGATGTCAATCGAATTAAGCTTATAAAATCATATTTAGAGGAGCATGCGGAAAATGGTAGATTTGTTTTTATTTGTGCAGACTTAAGCAAATTACCTATAAAAAATCAAACAGTCGACTATATTATAAATTATTTAACTTCTTTAAACTATAGCTTAAAAAACGATCAATTATTAGACACTATATTAATTTCTAAAATTAAAAAAGGTGGTAAGCAAATAGGATGTTCTTATTACAGAAAATATGGTTCTAAGTTATTAAAATCTGCTTCATCTACTTCTGTAAAGTTTTTTGAAGAAAGAGCATATAAAAATAAAATAAAAAATTTAGAGTTAAATAAGATTGAAGTAAAGGAAATAGGCTCTGTAATCGTAGAGTCTAAGTATGAGCCCATGATAGAAGGAAATGAACTCTACACCCTTGTTTATTGTGGAGAAAAGTAGATAAGCTTCAAAGAAATACATCCTTATGGAAAGATGGTCTTAACCCTATCTTTCCACTTTTTATGCTGAAAAAGACAATGAAATTGGTATTGTGCACGTGTATACACTCTAAATTAAAATATAAGTAAGAGAGGAATATATATTTCATAGTGCATGTTTATATATATGAATATAGTTTTCTAAGCTTATAAACTTCAGTTTGGAGGTAATATTGTGGAAACAGGTCAAGATTTAGTAAACATAGAGTGTACTGCTTCAGATAAGTCTAATTTATTTCTATTCATTGCAGGAAGGTTCGTTTCTCTTTTTGGGACATATATTTACAGCTTTGCAATAGGGCTATATGTATTAGAACAAACTAGCTCGGGACTATCCTTTGCCAGTAGTATTATTTTTAGTATGCTACCTAGAATAATTATAAGTCCTATTGCTGGAGTAATTGCTGATCGGTTTGACCGTAAAAAAATTGCAGTAGGCATGGATTTTATGTGTGGAGCATTGATGCTAGCATTCTTTATATTAAGTAAGTTTAATGGAATACAACTTCATTACGTTTATCTATTTTCATTTTTACTATCAACTGCTAATGTATTTTTTGATATGGCTATGGAAGCCAGCAAGCCTAACTTAGTTAATAGCAATAATTTAACTAGATTTAATTCTTTATCTCAGAGTGTAACATCCATAGCTTCCATTAGTGGCCCCTTTTTAGGTGGCTTAGTATATGGTTTTTTTAGTGTTCAGGGATTTCTATTATTTAATGGTTTTAGCTTTATTTTGTCAGCTATATCAGAAATGTTTATTAATTTTGAGTATAATAGACCTAAAGGAAAAAATGAGAAGAAAGAGTCACAACATGTTCTGCAAGAATTGAAGGAAGGAATTGATTTCTTCAAGAATAATAAGGTATTGTTCAGCATTATGTCTTTTTCCTTAATTATTAACTTTGCACTACAGATCTCTATTACAGTACCCCTGCCATATATACTTACAAATATTTTAAAGCTAACCTCTAGTCAGTATGGCGCTATTAAGGGATTTTGGCCTGTAGGAATGCTGCTAGGCTCAATAATATTATCTTTTATGCCTCAGCGTGAGAAAATATTTAAGTATGAGGTTATATTTATTTCCATATTTATAGGAATATTAATGGCTATAGCAATTCCTGTAATGCCAATCTTTAGTGGCTATTCAAAGAATATATACTTTGTTTATTATATTATAATTATGGGACTTGGAGGCATGGTCGTAGCCTTTATAGACATTCCGATCATGGTAGTTTTTCAAAAGCTAATACCGGATGAAGTTAGAGGACGGGTAAGTAGCTTGATAAGTACCATGGCTGTGGGCATATCCCCAATAGGACTTTTGCTAGCTGGATTTTTAATAGATCATGTTCCTACTTGGGTTTTACCTATAGGTGCAGGAGTTTTGTTAATAATAAGATTGATTTATTTTATAAAGGATGAAGAATTAAGAAAAATACTATAGATAAAAATGAAAAGGAGAATAATGAAAATGATTAATAGAGGTTAGTTTACCAAAATATATTTATCCTAATTGACAGCTGTTTTAATACCCATATTAATTGGAACAAATTACTGTTTTTTACGTACAAGGAGAGGCGTGAACAAGTTAAGACATTTTTCAATAAAAATAAATAAATGGACATATGTAATCAAAATACTTGCATTATGCCCATTTATTATTTTTTAAATTGTACATAAAAAGAATCCTTACTTAATACTTCAAAGGTATAATTTTCTTCCAATAACTCTTCGATTATAATGGGCAGAGCCTCTACAGTAGTTGTCTTTGGCAGACTATCATGGAATAATACTATAGCAGGATTATTTTGTCTAGCTCCTTCAAGCACTGTATTTATAATTATATCCTTATCCTGCTTTGCTACTTTAGCATCCTTAGAATCCACATTCCAGTCGAAATATTGGTATTCATCGTAAAGTATTTTTGTTGTAATGCGTTTCATAAATTTATCATCGGAATATTTATGGGGCATTGTTGTGTTTGAGCCTCCCGGAAACCGCATAATATCCATTTTTATTTCAGTTAACTGGTACACATAATCTTCAAGTTCTTTGAAATCTTGTAGAAAATTTTCTTCTGAGGAATAGATATTTTTATAGTTATGGGAGTATGTGTGATTTCCCAAAGCATGACCTTCATCTATAATCCTTTTATACAAACTTTTTTCAAAGTCTCCA
>JAEWHG010000037.1 GCA_023387935.1 Bacillota bacterium | reverse complement strand
TTAATGGCAGATAAATGAGCTACTCCTGCTAAATCCATTGCTTCTTGTACACTATTAGAAGCTAATAATGCAAATCCCGTTTGTCTAGTTGCCATTACGTCTTGGTGATCACCAAAGATTGATAGAGCATGGGTGGCAATTGCCCTGGCACTTACATGGAATACTGCCGGAAGAAGTTCACCTGCCATTTTATACATATTTGGAATCATAAGCAGTAATCCTTGAGAAGCCGTATATGTTGTGGTTAAGGCACCCGCTTGAAGTGAACCATGTACTGCTCCTGCAGCTCCTGCCTCAGATTGCATCTCTGCAACTCTTACAGTCTGTCCGAATATATTTTTCTTGCCATGGGCTGCCCACTCATCTACGCCCTCTGCCATAGAGGATGATGGGGTTATAGGATATATCGCTGCTACATCTGTAAAAGCATAGGATACATAGGCAGCTGCCTCATTACCATCCATTGTTTTTCTCTTTTTAGCCATGTCAACTCTCCTTTATCTTTGATATGTTATTTAAAAAGTACTAAACTAATACGTTTGTATTATTTTCCTTTTAAACATTTATCATACCTAAAATATTGAAGAATAGTTGTTCTAATGCCATAAGTTATAATTATACTGCTTTACTATCATAATCTCCCTTATCTAATTGAAACTTATTATGGAGCTCCTTCATAGCTTGTATCGATTTTTCTCCATCTATGATGCATGAGATTTTAATTTCAGATGTGCTTATCATCTTAAGATTTATACCCAAATTATATAAAGTCTTAAAAAACAAAGTTATTACATCTGAATTTCCCATGATGCCTGTACCTACTATAGAAAGCTTAACTACGGATTCATCATAGATTACACCCTTCGCATTTATTTCTGTACATATATCCTCTGTTATTTGTAGTGCCTGCTTAAAGTCTTCGTTTTTTACTGAAAAGGATATGTCATTTATTAAATCTCTATTTACATTTTGGATGATCATATCAATACCAATATTTGATTCTGCTAGCTTTGAAAATATATTGTAAGCTATGCCTGGTTGGTCAGGTACACCGAGTATTGATATTTTCACTATGTTATTATCCAATGTTATTCCTCTTATCATTGCTTTTTCCAAATTATCCAACTCCTTCACTTCTGTCCCTGGACTATTATTAAAACTAGATCGAACAACTAATGGTACTTTATAATTTCTAGCTATTTCTACAGATCTTGAATGTAGTATCTTAGCTCCAAGACTTGCAAGCTCTAGCATTTCATCATAAGATATTTCATTTAAAAGTTTAGCATTCGGTACTATTCGTGGATCCGATGTATAAACACCATCTACGTCAGTATATATTTCACATTTTTCTGCATTCAGCGCCCCAGCTAATGCTACTGCTGAGGTATCAGATCCTCCACGACCTAGAGTTACTATATCCCCATATTCGTTTTCTCCTTGAAAGCCTGCAGCGATTACTATTTTTCCTTCAGATAATTCATTAATCAATCGATCTGTGTTGATATCCTTAATTCGTGCTTTACTGTAATTATTGTGAGCATGCACGCCGCATTGAGGACCTGTTAAAGAAATTGCATCATGCCCCATAGATTGTATAGCCATTGCTAAAAGGGATATGGTTACTTGCTCACCAGTAGATAGGAGCATATCTATCTCCCTTGGTGAAACATCCTGAGAAATTTCATTTGCCATACTAAGTAAATTATTTGTAGTGCTACCCATTGCAGAAACTACTACGATTACTTTATATCCTAACATCTTTGTTTCAATAATACGTCTAGCAACGTTTTTTATTTTCTCTATAGTTGCTACGGAAGATCCGCCATATTTTTGCACAATTATACCTTCCATACAAATCTCCTCCAAATTAAATCTTGATTTACATAGCCGCTTTGTTAAAATTCTCTAAAATCAACGCATTTACAAAATTAACCTGCGCATCATCTATTTTTATATAGCAGGATTGATCTGCTATGCCTAAATTACTTATTAAATTTTTAATATCTGCTTTGTTCACTTCTTGTAGTACCAGAATTAAAGCATTTCCTTTTTCCAATACACTATATTTAATTCCCAATTTCTTTATCTGCTTTAAAATATTGGTATCCTCTTCTTTATTTTTTAAATAGGATCTAAAATAATAATTACTATGATTTATCATTTTATTTATTTCTTTTTCACACTTTTTGAAAGATATATATTTGTATTTTTTATTAACTACATCAAGAACATCTGAAACTACAGCATTCGCAGTAGGTTTTTTTCCTGCTCCTTGTCCATAAAATTGAAGTTCTCCAACAATATCTCCATTTAACAAGACAATATTATTCGCATTTTCTACATTTGCCATGATAGAATTTTTATCTATTAGTACGAGTTCTACTTGAGCATTTATAGCATTTTCTAAAGCATATGCACTACCTATAAGCTTCACTGCAAATCCTGCTTTTTTTAAGAAACTTATATCCAAAGCAGAAACTGAAGTTATACCTGTACATTCTACATCATCCATATTCACTACATTATGAAAAGCAATGGATGACAAAATCGCTATTTTTCTTGCTGCATCATAGCCTTCTATATCATCAGTAGGATCCGCTTCAGCATAACCTAAACTTTGAGCTAATTTTAAAGCTTCATTAAAATCGATTTCTTCTTCAGTCATTTTGGATAAAATAAAGTTTGTTGTTCCATTTAATATCCCTTTAATTTCAGTTATGTTATTTATATCTATCATTTCCTTAAGTGCCTTTATTACCGGAATGCCGCCAGCCACACTTGCTTCAAATAATAGAGCTTTATTATTTTCTTTAGCAATATTGTTCAATTCGTATAGATGCTCAGATAGAACTGCCTTATTGGCTGTTACAACATGCTTACCATTTTCTAATGCCATTTTTATATATTTATAGGAATCCTCAACGCCTCCCATAACTTCAACAATGATATCTATTTCTTTATCGTCTAATATATCCAAAGGATTATTCGTTAAAATACTTTTATCTATTTCAATATTTCTATCTTTATTTAAATTTTTTACTAATACTTTAGTAATCCTTACTTCTGTGTTCGTTGATTTTTCAATAATATGTTTTCTATTATTTAATATTTCATATACTCCTGAACCTACTGTCCCTAAACCTAGTAGCCCTACCTTTATCATTACGTGTCATCCTTCCTAATTTATGTTCATGTTAAAAAAACACTTGTTTTTATATGAGGAACATTATATCATATAAATTGTACTACGCAATAGTTTTTTTAAATTTTTATTAAATAAATGGTATAATAATACAGTAATAATTTTATTAGGGGGTAACTAGTATGAATACTTTAAAGTATACAAGCACAAGAAGTAAAGAAATATCCATTTCATCTATGGAAGCTATTATAAAGGGGATTGCTGATGATGGTGGTTTATATGTACCATCTTATTTTCCAAAACTATCTAATTTTGAAGAAATGAAAAACTTAGATTATAAAACCTTAGGATTTAATATAATAAAAACTTTTTTTACAGATTTTGAAGAAGATGATATTTTAAAATATACAAGCAGTGCATACGACAGTAAATTTGATACTTCTGAAATTGCACCCTT
>JAEWHG010000142.1 GCA_023387935.1 Bacillota bacterium | reverse complement strand
GGACATTGATCTTTCATATTACGCTTTTGATCTAAAAATGCTCGCTTATTCAATTCTGCAGAAAACATTGCTCTAGAACGATCCACTAAGTTATGTGCCTCATCAATTAAAAATGTATAATCTCCTTTTTCATCTGAAAAGAAGCGTTTTAAATATACTCTAGGATCAAAAGCATAATTATAATCACAAATTACGCCATCCGCCCATAAGGCAATATCTAAAGAAAATTCAAAAGGGCATATATTATGCTTTAATGCATACTTTTCAA
Organism: Bacillota bacterium; assembly: GCA_023387935.1. Classification (GTDB taxonomy): domain Bacteria; phylum Bacillota; class Clostridia; order Peptostreptococcales; family Natronincolaceae; genus Alkaliphilus_B. The sequence goes on along the minus strand of JAEWHG010000142.1, from coordinate 14,723 downwards.
TTACTTCTCTTGTAAAAGCATCCTCATTTTCAAATAAGTCTCTTAATCCATCTCTCAATCTGTCAAAGTGTCCTTTAGCAAATCTACATTCCTCTGGAGTACATTTCTTTCCCTTTTCAAAACATAACTTATCCTTAGCCGTTAATGTGACGGTCTTAAACCTTAGTCCCTCACATCTCATTTTAGTAAAAGCTTCTTCTGCTACCTGTCTAGTGATAGTTTTAGCAGTTAAATAAAAGATTTTCGAGGTTATTCCTTCGCCAATTGCCTTTACTGTAGGAAATAATGTGGATATGGTTTTACCAATTCCTGTTGGTGCCTGAGCAAAAAGTCTTTTTTCTTCCTTAATGGTTCTATATACTGCTACTGCTAATTCACGTTGTCCTTTACGATAATTAGAAAATGGAAATTGTAATTCTCTAATACTTGTATCTCGCTTGATTTTCCAGTTTTCTAATGTATCAACCCAGTTATAGTAATCTTCAATTAATTTATAAAAAAAGTTTTCTAACTCTTCAAAGGTAAATGTTTTACGAATTTTTTTTATTTCCTCCGTATCTAAGTTATAATAGGTTAATTGAATATCTATGTTTTGTAAATTATTCTCTTTAGCGTATATATATCCGTAACATTTAGCCTGTCCCCAATGAGTTCGATTTCTATCTTCTTCTATAAATTCCATAGGCAGAGTAGTAGATTTTATTTCATCTATTATAATGTGATCTCCTTCAATTAGTATGCCATCAGCTCTACCTTGTACAGTCATATGATATTCTTCATATTGAAAGCTGTATTTTAATGTAACTTCGGGAGTATATCCTTCGTTATATGATTTTTGTACTTTTTGATGTGCTCTAGTACCTTCAACAGCTCTACTGCTTCCTGTAAATCTGCTGTCTAAATCCCCGGACATCAGCACAAATTCTACTAAACTCCGAATAGATATTACTACATCTTTACGATTATCCAATATTATCAACTCTTTTCATTAGAAACTGCTACATTATTTTTCTGCTATAGAAATATAATTTATATTCCAAGATGATTATATCACAATTAAAATATATGCTAAAATAATACCATTTTTATAAAAAAAGCTTCTAGTGAAGCATTATTAGGAAGCTTTTTTTGAAACTCATTTACGGTAAGTTGTTTTCTATTTGAAACATTAAAGGAGAACATTCCTATTCGTTATAAAAAAACTCCTGAATAATCAGGAGTTTTTAACTATAATTTACTTTTAACAGATTCAATTTTTCCTTCTATGGTTGCTTCCTTATCTCTTCTGTCATCAATTTTCATACTGGTAGAAACCCTCATAGCCCCTTCACTGAATGGAACGTGATGAAGCTTTTTAGCCACTTCAAATAATCTATCTATATCCCCTTCTATAACTGTAGCCATAGGGGTTAGTTGATACTTTATACCATCTTCCTTTTCCAATACCTTATGGCAAGCCGCTACGTACTTGCTAACACTAGTATCTCCTGTGCCTAATGGTACTACTGTAATTTCTAAAAGTGCCATAATATACCTCCCATATATTTAATTTATAAATCTCCTTATTATTATATCAAAATTCACGCATCATTTATTTCATATTATAACGAAATTCATAAATATATAGAGGGTTCATTATTTTATGATTTTACTCCATGTTTTTTAGATCTGCTGGTATTATTAAGTCAGCTTCTGTAGCTGCCTTAACCTCCTCCAATGTAAACGCAGAATTTATTTCTTTTAAAACTAATCCTTCTTTAGTAATTTCCATAACACCCATTTCTGTAACTATTAAGTCTACCTGTGCAGCAGCAGTTAAAGGAAGTGTACATTTCTTTAATATCTTTGCATTCCCTTTAGCAGTGTGCTCCATAGCTACTATAACCTTTTTAGCTCCAACTACTAAATCCATTGCTCCACCCATACCTGGTACCATTTTTCCAGGGATCATCCAGTTAGCAAGATTTCCTTCCTGATCTACCTGAAGAGCTCCTAATACGGTTGCATCCACGTGTCCACCCCTAATAATAGCAAAAGACATGGCACTATCAAAGAAAGCGCCTCCTTCTTTAATAGTTACAGGCTGACCACCAGCATTAACTATATATGCATTCTCTTTACCTTCATCTGGCGCAGGTCCTAATCCTACAAATCCATTTTCAGACTGTAGTATAATATCTACATCATGATCTATATAGTTTACTACCATTGTAGGAAGTCCAATTCCTAAATTAACTACATCCCCATCCTTTAATTCCTTTGCTACTCTTTTCGCAATAATTTCTTTAGGATTATTTACACTCATTATTTTCCACCCCCAACAATATAATCTATGAATATGCCAGGTGTAACTACATCCTGCGGTGCTATTTGTCCAATCTCTACAATTTCTGCTGCTTCTATAATAACTGTATCTGCTGCCATCGCTATTAATGTATTAAAGTTTCTAGTAGAACCTTCATAATATACATTTCCTTTTTTATCTACCTTATTTCCAAACATGATTGAAACGTCTGCTTTTAAAGGGAGCTCTAATAAATATGTTTTTCCATCAATTTCGATTTTTTGCTTTCCTTCTTCAACTAGGGTACCTACTCCTGTTGGTGTTAAAACTCCACCTAATCCTGCGCCAGCTGCTCTTACTTGCTCTGCTAAGGTTCCTTGTGGTACCAATACAACCTCAGTCTCTCCTGCGTTTAACTGTCTACCGGTTTCCTTATTTGTACCAATATGAGATACTATTATTTTTTTAAATTGCTTAGTAACTACCATTTTCCCTACCCCATAATCCATAAATCCTGTATCGTTACATATTAATGTTAAATCCTTTACTCCCTTATCTACTAAAGCATCGATAATATTATGGGGACTTCCTGAACCTAAGAATCCTCCAACCATAATTGTCATACCATCCTTAATATGACCTATGGCTTCTTCCATGCTTACAACCTTTGACATAATGACACCTCCATATTTTATCTGAATATGATTTTCAATTAATTAATTTGCTTATATATTTAATTAAAGCAATTGTTATGCCAAAATTCTAATTTAGAGCAAATTAAAACGAAACTGTAAATTGCAATGCTTTTAAATAAACACATAGATTTTCAAATTAATGTAGTATCAATTAGTCTATATATCATTAAATATATGTATAAAAAAATCTACAACTTTATATTAGTTGTAGATTTTATGTACATATCATTCGTCTAGTTCATATATTTCTATTTTTTTATACAATGCAGTTCTGTGGATACCAAGCATTTTTGCCGCTAAAGTTTTGTTGCCTTTACTCTTATCTATCGCTTTTTTAATTGCTTCCTTTTCCACTTTAGCTACTATATTTTTCAGAAGCAAGGTATCTTTATCTATGATTTCAGTTTCTTTATTAGTATTTCGGTTTAAATATTCAGGTAAATGCTCTTTTTTTATAACATCATATTTACATAAAGTTACTGCTCTTTCTAATACATTGCGTAACTCTCGTACATTTCCAGGCCACGTATGATTTTTAAGTACCTCTATAGTTTCAATCGAAAGTCTTTTTTGAGGTAATGATAAACTTTCTAACAGACCTTGTAAAACGTTTTCTGCTATCAAAGGAATATCTTCTATTCGATCTCGCAAAGGCGGAATTTCTATTTGTATTACGTTTAACCTATAGTATAAATCTTGCCTAAACTTACCTTCCTCTACAGCTTTTTCGAGGTTTTCGTTCGTACAGGCAATGAGCCTTATGTCTATTTCAATTCTTTTGTTCCCGCCAACACGTTCAAACTCTCTACTTTCTAGTACTCTAAGCAGCTTAGCCTGCATCTCTAGTGGCATAGAACCTATTTCGTCCAATAATATTGTCCCCCCATTGGCCACCTCAAACTTTCCTATTTTTCCTTCTTTTTTTGCTCCCGTAAAAGCTCCGGATTCATATCCAAATAGCTCAGATTCTAGTAAATCCTTTGGAATAGCAGCACAGTTAATTGTAACGAATGGTCCATGTTTTCTTAAACTTGCCCGATGAACTCCATGAGCGAATAATTCCTTGCCTGTACCACTTTCTCCTTGTATAAGAAGTGTTGCATTACTTTCTGCAGATATTTTAGCTATTTCTTTTAAATATAGCATTCTTTTATTCTGAGTTATAATACTATCAAAGGAGTACCTTGTTTTATGAAGCCTTTTAATTTCTCCTTTATATTTATGAACTGTATCCTCTAACATTTCTAGTTTTTGTACTAATGACTTTAGTTCTTTAACATCTTTGAAAAGCACCGTTCCTGCTGCACCAATAATTTTGCCATCCTTTATTATAGGTACTCTACTTGTTATCATATCCCTGCCTTGTATTTTTTGAATCTCAAATAGTTCTTTTTCTCCAGTCTGTGCTACTATATGTAATCTAGTATTTTCAATTACATCTTTAACATGTTTGTTTAGCACATCTTCCTCTTTTATGCCTATTAATTTTTCGTAGTTCCACTTAACAATTCTTCCTTGAGTATCTACTATTGCCATTCCATAATATGCTGTATCTAATAAATCCTCTAACATCTCCATACTTTCTTTTAAACTTTTTAACTCTTGAGCCACATTTTTCTTCAAAAGAAACACCTCCCTAAACGCTAATCCTTCATAATACTATATTAACATAAATTAACAGAGAAAAACTAATATTTAATTGATATTAAAGTATCCTTAGCTTATTAGCAAAATTTAGTTATAGCTTTTAAAATTATTGGCATACTAGAAAATGATAATAAATATAGAAAGGAGAATTTTAGTGAAAAAACATAAACAACTGCTAATTTCTGTACTTTTATTACTCTCCATAATTATAACTTCTATTGGTTGTACTCCTAGAGATCAAAACCAAGATGAAAATGATGGAAATGGACAAAAAAATGAACAGGAACAAGATCAAACAGTAGAAATTCCCTCTCCAGATCAAATGATATTATCTGCTGAAAAATGGAAAGAAAAATTTCCTTTAATTTATGCCTCCTTCCAAAAAACATCTAGATTTAAAGATGGTGTAACGGAGGATCCAGAGCTAGGAGGATCGCATCCTATCGACTATTTAGAAAAGTACCCGGATATAAAAGTACTATATGATGGGTATGGATTCTCAAAAGAATATTATGCCGCTAGAGGGCACTATTATGCTCTACATGATGTTATTAATACTGCTAGACCTAAGCCAGGTGCTTCCTGTTTAGCATGTAAAACAGCAGATTATGAAAAACTGTTATCTACATATGAAGATGATTTATATGCTATGGATTTCCACAAAGTATCACAGGAAGCTGAGAACGGAATCTCTTGCTATAACTGTCACAGAAATGAGCCAGGAAAACAAATTCAAGCAACAACACCTCAGTTTAACGTGGCAGTAGAAAAACTAGAAAACAAACCAGCACCTGGCAATATGGCATGTGCACAGTGTCACGTGGAATACTATATGGATTCTGAAACAAAAGAAGCAATCCTACCTTGGGATAATGGTTTAGAAATAGCAGATATCGAAGAATATTATGATGAAATAAACTTTTCTGATTGGAAGCATCCAAGAACTGGAACTCCTCTTATTAAAGTACAGCATCCAGAATTTGAAATGTATACTGGCAGTGTTCATGATAAAATGGGCGTAACATGTGCAGATTGCCATATGCCTACACTAGAAGAAAATGGAGAGAAGTATAAATCTCACTGGGCAAAAAGCCCTTTAAAAACTACTGAAGAATCCTGTGCTAAATGCCATAGTGATGATTTAGAGGGAATAGTTGCAAGTGTTGAAGATATACAAAAGGAAATAGATGCTGAAGAAGTAGCAGTTTCTAAAATGCTTGTTCAGTTGGTTGAAGAATTCGGAAAAGTTTTAGAGGATAGTAAGTTAGATGATGAAACGGTCAATGAGTTATGGGAGCTTCATCGAAAAGCTCAATACAGATGGGACTTTGTATTTGTAGAAAATAGTACTGGATTCCATAATACAGCAAAAGCCAAAAAGGCTTTAAGTGAAGCTAAAGATTATGCACGGCAAGCTTTAGATAAATTAGCAGAGTTTCATTAGTACAAAGTTTAGAGGGAGTTTTTACTCCCTCTAAATAACAAATCTGTATCTATAGTTATAGATTTGATGTGCAATATTTTAAGCAAAGGAAGTGAACACATGCGAATATCGGTAAAAAAAATATCTAGTTTTTTGAGATCCATGAAATTTGGATTAATACTATTAGGTATATTATGCTTAGTTTCTGTTATAGGTTCCATAGTACCTCAGGGTAGAGAAGAAGCTTTTTATCTAAGTACCTATTCACCCCTATGGGCTCAAATAATTATTTCCTTTAAGTTTTTTGATCTCTATCATTCTATTGGATTTTTTATACTCTTTTTTGCTTTATCTGTTAACTTGTTTTTATGTAGCACTGTTCGACTTAAAAGTGTCATAAATAAAATAAAAACATCAACACTTGCTCCTACGAAAGAACAGCTTAAAAACCACATTCACACAGAAAAATACTGTAGCTTAGATAATATTAACGATATATTTAAACAACAAGGTTTTAGAAAAATCGATTCTAAAAAGGATAACTCCGTAGAGATATATTTTAGCACTAAAAATAGAGTCGGCTACTTAGGATCATGGCTTATCCACATTGGAATACTCGCAATAATTGTATTTTATAGCTATGGACAATATACATATATTGATACAGCAGTATATGGAGTTCCTGGTTCCATCCAAGAGGTTGAAGGAACCGACTACATGATGAATATTAATAATTTTAATATTGTATATAGAGAAGATGGCTCTGTTCAGCAATATATAACTGAAGGTACCTTAACGGACAAAGGTGGTAATCGTCTTGTATCTGGTGAAATATATGTAAATAATCCTATGCGATACAATGGATATACATTTTATCAGCATAGTACAGGATGGGCTTCAGAGATTAATGTCAGCAAAGCTGAAGAAAATCTTGGAAACCAAACTGTATATGATGGCACAGCCTATGTTAATAACCAAGAATATATAGCTATTGTAATGCATCATTTTTATCCAGATTTTGTTGCTACAGAGACAGGCTTCGCATCTAAATCTAATGATTTAAATAATCCTAAAATATTATACTCTCTATTTTATGGTGGACAAAGGGTAGATATGAATGTAGCTTCTCCAGGGGAGATTGTGAATTGGGAAGAGTTTAGCTTTAAATTTACTACCCCTCAGCCCTATACTTATTTATCAGTGAATAAAATGAATGGTAAAATTGGCGCAATGACCGGTTCTGTAGTACTAATGCTAGGATTATTTTTAGCATTTTATATGAAGCCGAAAAAACTTATAGTTGAAAAAGATAAGAACAATCTATATCTATATGGAGATTGCTCAATTAGCAACGAAAATACCTTTAAACAGAGTTATCAAAATAAGAAAGACATTTCTATATAGTAATACAAAAGGAGGATTTTAATGTTTGGAGAAAATCAAAGCTTTATGATTGCTCTAGTGCTTTATAGCTTATCTACAATAGCGTATTTTATTTTTTTTATTTTAAGAAAGGAAAAATTAAGCAATTATGGAAGTATCTTAGTTAAAATCGGTTTAGTTTTTCATACTATTTCCTTAGCAAGCAGAACTGTAACAGCCGCTAGATTACCTATTAGTAACCAATATGAGTTTGCTACAAGCTTTGCATGGGGAATTAGTCTGTTCTATTTAATATTTGAAAAAAAATATAGATATAAAATATTAGGAACATTTGCCACTCCTATTATACTTATATTAATTTATTATGCAGCTATGCAATCTAAAGATATAAGACCATTAATGCCTGCTCTTCAAAGCAACTGGATAGTAGTTCATGTTGTAACAGCTATATTTAGCTATGGCGCATTTGCGGTAGCATGTGCAATCTCTATTATGTATGTTCTTCGGGATTACTTAAAGGACGATACATTTATAAGAAAGCATATGCCTACTCTAGATTTACTTGATACTATGAGCTATAGAGCCATTGCTATAGGTTTTATAACGCTTACCCTAGTAATTGTTACGGGAGCAATATGGGCAGAAAAGGCTTGGGGTAGATACTGGCAATGGGACCCTAAAGAAACCTGGTCTTTTATTACATGGGTAATTTACTCGATTTATTTACACGTAAGATTAACTAAAGACTGGAAAGGTAAAAAGGCAGCTTGGTTTTCTATAATAGGTTTTGCATCTATTTTATTTACTTATATAGGTGTTAATACAATTTTATCAGGATATCATTCCTATTCTGTTATCTTTTTTCCTGTTATATATTAAATATAATCTATGTACTATAACGAAAACTGTCCAATTACATTAAAATATAATTGGACAGTTTTCATTAATAATATATATCTATACTTATTTAACAAACCTATTCTTAACAATTTCTATTAAACTTTCTTTTGTATTCAATTCTGGATTTTTTAAAACTATTTTCATAAGGTCCTTTAGGATGATCCCAATTTGTCTTCCCTCGGGTACACCTAAATTTATTAAATCTTGCCCATTAATTTTTAAATCCTTTATAAATAATGGGTCCTTTGAACTTAGGATTTTATCAACTCTATTCTTAAGCTGGAGTATACTAGTTATATCTCTATCCTTCTCTGCCTTGGATCTTCTATCTGCAATTTGAAGCTTAAATAATCCATCCATATGATCAATTCCCACTCTATTAATAAGCCTTCTAACAGCTTGATCCTTTGCGTTTTCGAGTTTGGACATATGCTCTCTAACCAAAATTACAACTTGTTCAATAGTTTTATTATCATATTTTAATCTTTTCATTACCTTATGAGCTATTTCCGAACTTATCAAATTGTGTTTATAAAAATGACCTATTCCTTTATCATCTAAAGTAAAGGTTTCTGCCTTCCCAATATCATGAAACAATGCAGATAACCTTAATATTAAATCATTTTCTACATGATCCATTACATTTAAAATATGGTTGAAAATATCCTTGTCATGGTGGGGATTGTGCTGATCAAATCCAACGCACTTTTCTAGCTCTGGTAGGATATGCTTAAGCATTCCAGTAGTATTCAATAATTCGAATCCCTTTGATGGAATATTTGATATTAAAATTTTATTTATTTCTTCTCTAATTCTTTCAGCACTAATATGCTTAATGTTTTGCGATAAATTTTCTATTGCATTAAAAGTATCTGTATCTAAATCATATTCTAGCTGTGTGGAAAACCTTATTGCTCTAAGCATTCGTAAGTAATCTTCTCTAAATCGATCTAACGGATTCCCTACACATCTTATCTTTTTATTTAAAATATCGTCAAGACCACCATAATAGTCAATTAAACCAGATCTATTGTTATATGCCATGGCATTAATCGTGAAATCCCTTCTCTTTAAATCTTCTTTTAGATCCCTAGTAAATTCAACTTCTTCAGGGCGTCTACCATCGATATAGTTACCATCAATTCTATATGTTGTTACTTCATAATTTTCACCATTCATAACGATTGTTACAGTTCCATGCTTTAATCCAGTCGGTATTACTTTAAAAGACTTAAATATATCTATCACTTTTTCAGGGATGCAATTAGTGCATATATCCCAATCATTAGGTACTTTATTTAAAATACAATCTCTTACACATCCACCGACAATATATGCGTCATAATTATTATGATCTAATAAATCTAATATTTTTTGTACATCAGAGGGTATTTGGATCTTGCTTTTTAAATTTTCCATTACTTCACTTCCACATATCTAACCTTATTACCACACCATTGAATATATTTTTGAAAATCATCGTAGCTTATAGTAACGCTGGCAGTATTAATATTAGGGTGGAAGGTTATTTTTTCTCTTGTCTCTAAATCCTTATCTATTAATAATTCTACTTCCTTATTTTCATCATTAATTAAACCAAATGGTGAAACAGACCCTGGCTCAAGACCTAAATACTTCTCCATTCTCTCAGGGGATGCAAAACTCAGTCTTGTACTTTCAATCTGCTTTGCCAAATCCTTAGTACTTGTCTTTTTATGGCTTTCTATTATTACTAAATAATGTTTGTCTCCTTTAGAATTGCGTAAAAATAAATTTTTACAATGAACTATATTATCTCCCTTCACATCATATTCCTCTATTTCAGCTATCGTATATACAGCTGGATGTGTATACATATCGTAAGGTATTTTTAACATATCTAAGGTTTCATATACTTTTTTTTCTTTTGTGTCCATAATTCAGCGCCTCCTAATAACTCTAGTGTAATTTTATTTTTTAGATATAAATGTCCCACTTCTATCAATTAATAAAAATACATACGATTACGGTTTCACCCATATAATCCTTTAGTATTTTTTATTAATTATCTATACAATTTAATATTAATTAAATGCCCTAATTACATTCTTTATTTTTTATATTTCGTTTAAAATAAGTAGCAGATCTCCACACCTTCTCTAAAGGTCCCATACGGTTCTTAGATAACCACCACTTACTAAATTTAACCTGAAAAACATAAAAAACTGGACAGTACAGTACACTTACCCATAATGGAAGTATTGCCGTATTTTTAAATAATATAGAAAAAATAATTGTAGTTACAACAGTTTGTCCTATGTAATTTGTTAATGCCATTTTACCAACATAGCTAAATGGTTTCAATCTATTTTGCCATTTCTCTTCTCTGAGTAACAATAATATTGTAGAAATATAAAAAACAGCCATTGTTTTGCCACTTAGCCAAACAAAGAAGAATGCATTTAGAACCTGATAATCCGGTGAATTTAAAAATAAGTGAACCATTGGGATAAAACATATGAAGGACAAAATTAATGATATAATCTGTGCACTTTTTAAAATCGAAACAAATTCTTCTAATCGATTAAAAAATTTAATCTTGCCTACATATAGACCAAATAAAAACAATGATAATATTTCTGGTGTATATTGAATAGCATTTAAAATGGATATACCCTTAAATAAATTGAACCTATAAGCTATTTTTTGTATTAAATCGTGTAAAGGGTTATATTGTGGTAATGCTCTATGAATTAAAGAATTGTCTAGAAATAAAGTTATATCAGCCCCTAAATAAATTAATCCATTAAAAACAGTTGCAATACATAAAAGTAATACAGCCCAAATCAATATGGTTTTATCCTTCCTATTGTAGAACAGGAGTAACCAAATTCCTATTAAAGCATACATATTTAAAATATCCCCATGCCATAGAAAAACAAAATGTATGAATCCGAAAATAAATAGAAAAAATAGTCTTCTGAAAAATAATGTATATATTTTATCTCCTCTGGCTTCTGCTCTACTCATAAAAATATAAAAACCCAATCCAAATAAAAACGAGAAAATAGTATAGAATTTTGTTTGTATAAAAAGATTATAAAATAGCCTAATCAATCCATCGATTCCTACATATTTTATTTGTTGCAAAGGGACTACCAGCATCTCCGGAAAATTAACAAAGAAAATCCCTAGAATTGCAATACCTCTAATAATATCAATCTCTACAATTCTTTCTTTTTCTGTTATGGATTTTAACACCCGCCATCGCCTCCTAACGTATATTCTAATAATTTTTTATATTAAACTTCACAACTATTATATTTCTATATATATTTATAGAACCCTTCTGATCAGATTAAAAATGGCTAAGACTGACCAATTATATCGCTTGTTTAATTAAAATAATAATTATTTAATGTATATGTTATCTAATATTCTAAATATTTTTATAATATATCAATTGATATATTATATATTTTTTTGGTATATATATGATAGAGAGGGGAGATTACATTCATGAAAATTCAATTTTTAGGAGCAGCAAAGGTTGTTACTGGTTCTAACATATTAATTACATCCAATAAGTATAAAATTTTATTAGACTGTGGATTGTTTCAGGGAAGTGAAGATTTAGAAGCTTTAAATAAAAATGACTTTAATTTCAATCCAGCAGAAATAGATTTCTTGCTTTTAAGCCATTCCCATATAGACCATAGCGGCAGAATTCCCAAGCTAGTTAAGGAAGGCTTTAAAGGAAGAATAATTTGTACTAAGGCTACAAAAGATCTCTGTGAAATTATGCTTGTTGATAGTGCACATATTCAAGAAAGCGACACAGAGTGGGAAAATAGAAAAGCTAAGAGATCTGGAAAGCCTTTAGTTAAGCCTTTATATACTATAGAAGATGCTTTATTAAGTCTACGATATTTTGAATCTGCCCTGTACGATCAAAAAATTAAACTAAATGAAGAAATCTCTATCCGTTTTAGGGATGCAGGTCATATATTAGGCTCTTCTATCATAGAAATATGGATTGAAGAAGATAATGATACTGTAAAAATAGTTTTTTCTGGAGATCTAGGTATGAAAAACAAGCCTCTTATTCATGATCCTGAATTAATAGCAGAAGCTGATTATCTTATTTTAGAATCAACCTATGGTGATAGAACCCATGAAAATGTTGAGAAACGGGTTGAAAAGCTTACTGATATCATAAATAAAACAGTGCTAAGAGGCGGAACTGTAATAATACCTTCCTTCGCTGTAGGAAGAACACAAGAACTAATTTATGAGCTAAAACAATACTATGAAAATAATAATGATCTTGATACCTTCATGAAGGTACCGATATATATAGATAGCCCTATGGCTGTTTCCGCAACTCAGGTATTTAAGAAAAATTCCTATTCATTTAATGATACCGCTAAAAATATTATTTTAAGTGGTAATAATCCATTAGACTTTGAAAATCTTCACTTTGTTAGAGATCATAAAGAATCTATGGCTTTAAATACTTCGGATTTTCCTAAGGTTATAATATCAGCTAGTGGAATGTGTACTGCTGGTAGAATACGCCACCATTTAAAGCATAATTTATGGAAAGCTAGAAATAGTGTTGTATTCGTAGGGTATCAGGCTAATGGAACATTAGGACGTATTTTAAAGGATGGTGCTAAATCTGTAAAAATATTAGGAGAAACCATAGCCGTATTATCAGAAATTTATAGTGTTGAAGGATTTTCTGGACATATAGATCAGCCTGGTATTTTAGAATGGCTACATGGCTTCACTAAAAAACCAAAGAAAGTATTTTTAGTCCATGGAGAAGAAGATTCCTTAAATACACTTTCAAAGCTTATAGAAGAAAAACTAAATATGTCTACTGTAATTCCAAATATGGGCTATACTTTTGAAGTAGAAAATGATGTTCTAAAAGCTTATTCTGGTGAAATATTAGAGCCAATACAACGAAAGGAAAACATAAAGAAGGAATTACAAGAAGTATACGATCAATTTGAAAATTTATCTGCCCAAACTAATAAATTTATAGATGATCATTTATTAGAAAAAGAATACGATACATTAAAAAATAAATTGATTGACCTGCAAAGAGAGTTTTTAGATTTAGGTATGATCATAAGTAATAGGAAGCGCTAAATACACACCATAGCAAGCAATATTGAATGGTACTGTTTAAATAAACAAATGCTCTTATCTAAATTAATTATATTAATTCTAGATAAGAGCATTTGTATTTTACCGATAAATCTTTATCTTTTTATTGTCGTTTAACTGCTTTATTACTATGGCTACTATAGGTGCAACCATAAATCCAATGAAGCCAAATATCTTAAAACCAGCAAACATGGCAACAAATGTAACTAAGGAAGGCAAACCGATTTGTTGTCCAATAATTTTTGGTTCTAGGGTGCTTCTTAGTAAATATGAGATTAGATATATAATTAGTAAACCTACTCCTAATGCCTTCTGTCCCGTTATAATCGCATAAATGCCCCAAGGTATCAATACGCCACCTATTCCTAATAAAGGTACGATATCCAATATAGAAATAATGGCAGCTATAGGAATAGCATGATCAATTCCTAATAACATGAACCCAATACACATTTCTATAAAAGCGATAAATAATAGTATAAAGTAAGCCTTTGTCATCTTAAAAATTGTATCTACTAAAATCTTCTTAATATCCTGTAAAGACACCTTGATTTTCGCTGGAATTTGTCTATTTAAGAAAGCTGTCACATTATCATAGTCAATAGTAATTAGAACTGAGCATATAACAGAAAATAACAGTGTTATAAAATAAATAGGGATCTTTTGAGCAATACCTGTTATACTCAGTAATACAGTTTTAGATATATTACTTACTGCTTGTGTTAGTGTGGATAATATACTATCGAAGCTATTAGATATCAGGCTAGCAACTTCTGGAGAAAGATTATTAATATAGGTTATGATCCAATCATTTGAAGCTGAAATCATAGGCTCTATACTATCCGTATAAATACTAGGAAATATATTTATAAATTCATATATTAAATCCCATATATTAATAGCAATAAATGCGATTCCCCCCACTATAGCTACATAAAAAAAAGAAATTACAAAAATAGATACACCCTTATTTTTGATTTTGGTAACTTTTCCTATTAAGTCTGCTACAGGTTTTAGTAGATATGCTATAAACAAGCCTATTATAAAAGGCATAATCCACCCTAGTACATATTTAAATACGAAATAAATAATACCGATTATAATTAATGTATAGATAGTATTAATAATAAACTTTTTCTTATTATCGTAAGTCACCTATATCACCTCCTGCAAATATATATCCTATTTAAATAAGTTTAACATACATATAGGACAAAACAAAACAGATATTTCC